>DASSJW010000590.1:0-5320 GCA_035690995.1 Xanthobacteraceae bacterium | reverse complement strand
CCAAGCCTCGACCCTCGCAATCACAGGCGCGATCCAGGCCGGAAGGTCCTTGGCCTTTACGAGCTTTTGCTGGCTGTAGTCGTAACGCCAGCCGAACGATGCGACCCGCCGCTTACCCTCAAACGCGCCAAACTGGAACGGCTCAAGCGGCAAGGAGCGAATGCGCGCAACAAGCTCGCGCTCGTCGCGCTCGGAAATCAAATCGGGTTGATAGCGCAGGCCCTCGGGAGCCGGAGACGGATTGGAAAAAAGGGAGAGCTGCTCGCGCACCGGGAATTATTAGCCGTTTCCTTGCGTGCCCCCCTCAAGGGCTGCTGACGCAGTATTTTTCTGCCGGCGTCAGAGAAGCGGCTTCCCGCCGGTTACGGCAATCGTCGCGCCCGAAACGTAACTGGACATCGGGTCGGCAAGCATCACGTAAGCGGTCGCGAGTTCCGCCGGCTGGCCGGGACGTTTCATCGGCACGTTCTTGCCGAACGCGGCGACGGTATCTTCGGACATCGTCGATGGGATCAACGGAGTCCAGATCGGGCCTGGAGCGACCGCGTTCGCACGGATGCCCTTCTCCGCAAGGAGCTGTGCCAGACCTGCCGTAAAGTTCTGGATCGCGCCTTTGGTCGTGGCATAGGCGAGTAAGGTGGGGTTCGGTACGTCCGCATTGATGGATGCCGTGTTGATGATCGCGCTGCCTTCCTTCATGTGCGGAACGGCTGCTTTCGTCAGATAAAACATGGCGTGGATATTGACCCGGAAGGTGAGCTCCCATTCCTCGTCGGAAATATCCTCGATCGATTTGAAGGTGGCCTGGTGGGCGGCATTGTTGACGAGAATGTCAACGGTGCCGAGCTCCTTGATAGCGGTGTCGATGATTTTGCGGCAATGTCCCGATGATCCGATATCGCCGGCGATGAGCACCGCTTTTCGCCCCGCCTCTTCGACCAGTCGCTGCGTCTCCTTGGCATCCTCATGCTCATTCAGGTAGGCGATGACGATGTCCGCGCCTTCGCGGGCATAGGCGATCGCAACCGCGCGGCCGATGCCGCTGTCGCCGCCGGTGATGACGGCTTTCTTGCCCGCCAGTTTGTTGCTGCCGCGGTACGAATCTTCGCCGTGATCGGGCCTGGGTTTCATCGCGTCTGTTCGGCCGGGCATCGGCTGATGCTGTCGCGGAAACGGAGGACGAGGGCGCTCATGCTGGTTCATGACGATCACACGCGTTGGAGGAAGTCGCCCGCGGGCGAAGCTAAGCCCTTAACCGCCGGCCGGAAGGGGAGTTCCTGTGCCCGTTCATGATTGTCCTCCCGGCCAGGTGCGCAGCCGTCGGACAGGGCACAGACTTGCGCGGTCGGCTCCAAGGCTCTCCAGCGGCCGTGATCTCCTGCGCTACCACTCTCCTCAGAAGACACCGTAGCCCTTCCGATCGGTATCGACCGGAACTTTCCGCGCGACGACGCTTTGTTCCTCGTTGTCGAGGAGAAAGACCGATGGCAGTCAACAAACCCCGTCGGTGACAACGCCCGCAAGGGCGCCGTGCGCAGGCGCTCGCAGATCGAGACAAGATCATGGGCGAGAAGCGCTGGACCAAGCGCAGCAAGCAGTCCGGCCAGTTCATGGATCAGAAAGAACAGGGAAAATTCAAGGGCGTCCGTCGCGAGCGCTGATCTCGTCAGGCCGCTGGCCGGACGGACGGGGCGGCGGCACCCGGAATTCCTTCAACACGCTCTCGCACAATCGTTCGGGGTCGCGCTCGCCCGCTTTCGCAAGCGCAATAATCTTGCGGGCTACCGTTTCCTTGGAAACATCGTCCCGGTCGGCGAGGCGAAGACCCACCATCGTCATTTCGAATCCGAGGCCCATCAGGCGGATGGTCTCCGGCTCGAACTGATGCCCTTCCAAGAACGCGCTGATCGGCATGCCACAGCTTCACCGGCTGGGCTCAAAGGCGCCAGCGACGAGGCACCAGCACCTGCCCACATCGCCCGGAGCACTATGACGTAGTCGCGCGTAAAAGTCACGGCGAGGAACTTTTTGTTTCGCCCCCCGTTTGGCGCACATGGAACACCGCGGCTTTGGATACGAGATCAGGCGGGCGCCGCGCCCCGGCGAATGGGTCTGGACCGTCCACGCGCCCATCCGCAGCGAGGGGAAGGTCGCGGGCGATCGCTTCTTCGCGATGCTGTGCGCGGAACGGGTGATCGACGCCTGGTGCCGGCAGCACGTCGCGGACGGCGCCCCCGCGGCGGCCCCGACGCCGCCGGCGCGCCCCGGCATGGACGTTTGATTCAACGCCCACCGCAAAAATGAAACCCCGCGCCGGGTCGGGTGGGACCGCGCGGGGTTCTGGTCCTCGGCCTTTACTCAGAGAGGAACGCTACCAGCCGGGGACCGCTGGGATAATGCGTGGCGCTTGCCGGCGTTCCTGCCGCTCGGCGCAGAGCCGCGCCGCGCCCCGAGCAGATAGGGGCGGCGGCCCGCCCATGCCGATCATTCGAGCCCGGTGACCGACCACGTGAGCAGCACGGCGGCCGCGCCGACGAGCGCAGTCACCATCCGGCTGGTCGGCTCCCCGGCATAGCGCTGAAACACGATCACGCCCGCCGCCGAGAGGGCCCCGACGATGATGCAACCCAGGACCCGCAGAGGTGCGTTCATTGGCGTACGTCAACAGCTGACAGCCGGTTCACTGAACCGCTGCCTTCGTTGCCACATCCGATGGACATTGAAACATCAGCGCGGCCTCACCGCAACTCCCGCACCGCGTGCGCTGCACTCGGCGAGAAAAGCACGGCGCAGACCCCGGCGGCGGCGGCCGCGCCCAGGAGCTGCGCCGCGATGAAGCCGGGAACGTGACCGAAGTTCATTGGACCGGCCAGATCTTGAGGACCCGGCCACGGCCAAACCGATCCCACGCGAATGTCCACGGTTCGGGATTATGGTTCAGTGCTGCTACGGTCCCATTTGTCATCAGGTTTGACTCCTGAACCCCGCGCCGTCTCGCATTTTACGCCAATCATCATGAGCGATAACGCTTCGGTCCATCCACCCGGATTTCTCGCCGATCCGACCCGCTTCATGTTCTTCACTGGCAAAGGTGGAGTCGGCAAAACCTCGCTCGCTTGCGCCGTTGCTTTGGCACTCGCTGATAGCGGCAAGTCGGTCTTGATCGTGAGTACCGATCCGGCCTCCAATCTCGACGAGATACTGGACGTGCCCTTGGGCAATCTACCGGTCGCTGTACCCGGTGCCGAACGTCTGCAAGTCCTCAATATTGACCCCACCGACGCCGCCGACGCCTATCGTGCGCGGGTGTTGGCCCAAATGGGACCGGACGCAAGCGAACAGGAGCGAAATGAAGTTCGGGAGCAACTGTCGGGCGCCTGCACGACGGAGATCGCTGCGTTCGACGAATTTGTCGGCCGCTTGACCGGTGACGACGGAGGCCATGACCATGTCGTCTTCGATACTGCCCCTACCGGGCATACGCTTCGTCTGCTCAGCCTACCCAAGGCGTGGAGTGGTTTTCTCGAGGTCAATGATGAAGGCGCCTCCTGCCTGGGACCGCATTCCGGGCTCAAGATGCAAGAAGCGCGCTTCCGAATGGCGATGGCGACACTCAGCGATCCGAAATCGACGACCATCATCCTCGTAGCTCGACCTGAAACCGCCGCCCTCGCCGAGGCGGCGCGAACCTCGGCCGAGCTTCGCACTCTCGGTCTCTCGAACCAGCGACTGATTGTGAACGGCGTGTTCCGGGCCAGCGACCGATCGGACGCGACTGCTGCGTCGCTGGAAGACTTGGGGAAGCGGGCGCTCTCCGATCTTCCGACGGCGCTCCAGACGCTGCCGCGGGACGATATTCCGCTCCGACCCTTCGACATGCTGGGAGTAAGCGCGTTGCGCTCCTTGCTCGGTCCTGCGCGGGCAACGGGGGCTCCGACACCGCCCACTCCGGCCGTGCCGTTTGCCAGCGACGTTCCAACACTCGATCGGTTGATCGACCTTCTGGCGGCGGATGGACGGGGCCTGATCATGGTCATGGGAAAGGGCGGCGTCGGCAAGACCACTATCGCCGCGGCCCTCGCCCTCGGTTTGGTGCAGCGCGGTCATACCGTCCACCTCAGCACGACTGATCCCGCAGCCCATCTTGCGATGACGCTCACGGGAGAGGTTCCCGGTTTGCGCGTCGACAGAATCGACCCGAAGGCGGAGACCGAACGCTACGTCGAGAAAATAATGAAGGAGCGCGGTGGCAATCTCGACGCACAGGGACAGGCCCTGCTGCGCGAGGACTTGCGCTCCCCCTGCACCGAAGAGATCGCCGTTTTCCATGCCTTCACGCGCATTGTGCAGGAAGCGCGGGGCGCGTTCGTGGTGCTCGATACCGCGCCGACTGGCCATACCCTGCTGCTGATGGACGCTACCGGCGCCTATCATCGTCAGGTGACCCGGCACAGCGATTCGCACGCGCCGACTGCTCGGATCGTCACGCCACTGATGCGTCTCCAGGATCCGGCCTATACGCGCGTCCTCTTGGTCACGCTGGCAGAAACGACCCCCGTGTCACAGGCTAATGCCCTCCAGGAGGACCTGCGGCGCGCGCATATCGAGCCGTACGCCTGGGTCGTCAATAAAAGTCTCCTCGCCACCGGTACCCGCGACCCGCTACTTCGGCAGCGATTGCTGGGTGAGCAGAAGCAGATCGATCGTGTCCGTGAATCGATGGCGAAGAGAGTGTTCTTCGTCCCTTGGCAGGCGACCCCGCCAGTTGGCTTGCCGGCACTCCAGGAATTGGCGCGTGCACGGCCCTCAGCGCCGGCGATCCCCTAACCAGGACCTCGCCGGTGCGCTCACCAGACTGCTATTCGCCCGGTTCGACCGCCTGAACGGAACGCCCAGTGCTCGGCGAGAACAGCACGGCGCAGACCCCGGCGGCGGCGGCCGCGCCCAGGAGCTGCGCCGCGATGAAGCCGGGCACGTGGTTGATCGCGATGCCGGCGAAGGTCGTCGTGAAGCCGCGCGCCAGGGTCACGGCCGGATTGGCGAAGGAGGTCGACGACGTGAACCAGTAGGCGGCGGTGATGGTGAGGCCGACGAGCCAGGGGGTCGCCTGCGGCGCATGACGGACGCCGCCGAGGATCGCGAAGACCAGGGTGAAGGTGGCCACGGCCTCCGACAACCATTGCGATGGGCCGCTGCGGGTGGTGGTGCCGATCGCGAGCGGGGCGAGATCGAACATTACCTGCGCAATCGCCGTGCCGCAGATGCCGGCGAGGCATTGCACGACGACGTAGGGCGCGACCTCGCTCCAGGGGAATTCGCC
>DASSJW010000589.1:0-3150 GCA_035690995.1 Xanthobacteraceae bacterium | reverse complement strand
GCCGGCGGGCGCGACGTGATCGCGCAGTTCAAGGGGCCTTACGTCGCGCGCGGCGGCAAGGTGCTCAAGGAGATCTGGCCGCCGCTCGGCACCACCGATTTCAGCCCCTACCTGATCGACATCAAGTCGATCAATCCGCCGGTCACCTACGACTTCATGCCGGGCGCCGACGCCATCCGCTTCATCCAGCAATACACCGAGTTCGGCTTGAAGGAGAAAATGCCGCTCACCGGCTTCACCATCATCGACTCGCTTACCATCAGCGCGCTCGGCAAGGCCGCGCTCGGGGTGATCTCCGCCACCACCTATACCGACACCGTCGACAATCCGCAGAGCCGGCAGTTCGTGACCGACTACCAGGGCAAGTACAAGGCGCTGCCGGACATCTTCTCCGACTACGGCTACGTCGCCGCGCGCGCGGTCTACGAAGCGCTCAAGGCGATCGACGGCGACGCCTCGAACAAGGACAAGCTCGCCGAGGCGATGACCAAGGTGAAATTCGACGCGCCGCGCGGTCCGTTCCGCATGGACCCAGTCACCCACAATCCGATCGAGGACATCCACATCTGCCAGGTGGTGGAAAAGGACGGCAAGGTCACCAGCAAGGTCATCACCACGTTCAAGGACGTGCAGGACCCGGGCAAGAAGATTTATTGATCGTGCGGACGGTGAAGCGTTTGCGCCAGGTTTTGGTCGCCGGTTTTGCAGCGGATGCGGTGGGCTCTCTCTTCCCAAATGGGGAGAGGGAGCCCACCGAGTTTGTGACGTCAGCCGCGAGCCGCTCTGGCGATTCATGCCGACGGTCAAACCGTTCTCGCATGATGGCGGGCTGAGGGGGGCATGGAGTTCGTTGTCGCCCAGCTCCTGAACGGGCTGGTCTACGGCATGCTGCTGTTCCTGATGGCGGCCGGCCTTTCGCTCATCTTCGGCTTGATGAACGTGGTGAGCCTCGCGCACGGCTCGTTCTTCATGCTGGGCGCGTTCTTCGGGCTTTCGATCTACCAGTTCACCGGCAGCTTCTGGCTCGCGCTCGTGCTGGCGCCTCTCCCGGTCGCCGCGATCGGGATCGTGATGGAGCTCGTGTTCATGCGGCCGCTCTATCGCCGCGGCCACATGGACCAGGTGCTGCTGACCTTCGGCTTCACCTTCGTATTCTTCGATCTCGTCCAGGCGGTGTGGGGCCGGGTGATCGTGCGGCTGCCGGCGCCGGAGATCCTGCAGGGCGCGACCCAGATCGGGCTCGGCGTGTTCTCGACCTACCGGCTGTTCCTGATCGGGCTCGGCTTTGCGATGGCGCTGCTGCTGTGGCTGTTCCTCGACCGCAGCCGCATCGGCGCGATGGTGCGGGCCGGCGTCGACGACGCCGCCATGGCGGCGGGGCTCGGCGCCAACATTCCGCTCCTCTTCACCGGCATCTTCGGCGCCGGCGTGGCCTTGGCCGCGCTCGGCGGCGTCGCCGCCGGACCCGTGCTCGGCCTCTATCCCGGCATGGATACCGAAATTCTCATCCCCGCCTTCATCGTCATCGTGATCGGCGGCATGGGCAGCCTGCGCGGCGCCTTCATCGGCAGCCTGCTGATCGGCGAGGCCGACACCTTCGGCAAGGCCTATTTCCCGAGCCTCGCGCTGTTTCTGATCTATCTGGTCATGGCGGTGGTGCTGCTGGTGCGGCCGCAGGGCCTGTTCGGCATCAAATATACCGGCGTGTCCGCCGCGCCCGCCGTCACCACCGTGAGCACGCCGGCGACGACGCAGACGCGCGCGGTCGGGCTGCTCGCGATCCTGGCGATGCTCGCTTACCCGTTCCTGGTGACGGATTATCCCCGCGCGCTGATCGCCGAGATCTACATCTTCGCGATCTTCGCCATGAGCCTCGACCTCCTGCTCGGCTTCACCGGGCTGATGTCGCTCGGCCACGCCGCGTTCTTCGGCCTGGGCGCCTACGCGGTGGCAGTCCTGGGAACGCTGTTCGGCGTCAACGCCTGGCTCGGGCTCGCGGCCGGCGTCGCCGCGGCGGCGGCCGGCGCCGCCGTGATCGGCTTCTTCTGCGTGCGCACCAGCGGCATTCCCTTTCTCATGCTGACGCTAGCCTTTTCCCAGCTCGTGTTCTCGGTCGCGCTGAAATGGCGCGACGTGACCGGCGGCAGCGACGGCATGGCGATCGCGGAGAAGCCCGCGCTGTTCGGCTTCGAGCTCTCCGATTCGCTCGCGATGTATTTCATGACGCTCGCTTTCTTCCTGCTGTCGTATTGGGGGCTGCGGCGGCTGCTCAACGCGCCGCTCGGCCACGTCTTCGTCGGCATTCGCGAGAACGAGCCACGCATGCTGGCGATCGGCTACCCCACCCGCGGCTACAAGCTCCTCTCCTTCACCATCGCCGGCGCGTTCGCGGGGCTGGCGGGCGGACTCTATGCCATCTTCAACAGCTTCATCTCGCCCGACGCGATCTACTGGACCGCGTCTGGCGACATTCTGATCATGACCATGCTCGGCGGCGCCGGCACCTTGATCGGCCCGGCCATCGGCGCCGGCGTCTTCCTCCTGATGAAGAACGTGGTGAGCTCCTACAGCGACCATTGGCTTGCCATCATCGGCATCATCTTCATCTGCTGTGTGATGTTCTTCCCCGGCGGCATCTGGGGCACGCTGCGGCAGATTCGGCTGCGGAGGCGCAAGCCATGAGCATGCTGCGCACCGATCATCTCTGCCGCTCGTTCGGCAGCCTCGTCGTCACCAACGACGTCAACCTCACGGTCGAGGCGGGCGAGCGCCACGTCATCATCGGCCCGAACGGCGCCGGCAAGACCAGCCTGATCAACCAGATCGGCGGCCAGCTCGAGCCCAGCGCCGGTCGGATTCTGGTCAAGGACACGGACATCACCGGCTGGTCGCCGAGCCGCATCAGCCGCATGGGGGTCGCGCGCACATTTCAGCGCAACAACCTGTTCCAGAATCTCAGCGTGATCGAGAACCTGCGGCTGGCGGTGCAGGCGCGCCGCGGCAGCGCGCTCAACTTCTTCACCCCGGTCGGGCGCCTGCCTGATCTGATCGCGCGTGCCGAGCAATTGATGCAGCAGGTCCACCTCGGCGGCGACGGCGCCCGCCTCGCGCGCAACCTGTCCTACGGCGAGCAGCGCCAGCTCGAGATCG
>DASSJW010000588.1:0-7520 GCA_035690995.1 Xanthobacteraceae bacterium | reverse complement strand
TCGACGGGACTTTGCCGTACTATAATACCCTGGCAACTATATCTGAACCTTTGTTTTGCTCGCGCTGGACAGCAGGTCCCCGCCTGCGCCATGCTTCCGGCCTCGCCAGGGGCTGGCGCAAAAGTAAAAAATCTGTGTGTGGTGTGAGGCGTAAACGATGTCCGAGAAGTCGGTCAACGGGGCCGTGTGGTTCGGCGCGAGGTTGGCGGGCTCACAGGCCTTCGCCGACCTGTTCCGCGATGGCATGGCTCTGGTCGAGGAGACCGCGGCGTATCTCGACGGGCCCGGACGCCAGGAATCGAAAAAGCTCACGCGCAACGGCGCGCTCGCTTACGCCACCGAAAGCATGCGGTTGACCACGCGGCTGATGCAGCTCGCCTCCTGGCTGCTGCTCCATCGCGCGGTGAAGGAGGGCGAGATGTCGCTCGCCCAGGCGAATAAGGAAAAGGCCAAGGTCAAGCTTTCGACGGTGGAGCACAGCGACGAGCAGAACCTAAAGCTTCTGCCGGAACGCTTGCGCGGGCTGGTTCAGCGCTCGAAGGCGCTGCAGAGCGCGGTTCGCCGCCTCGACACCACGATCCACGCATCTCCGGTCCGCGCCGACGCGAGCAATCCGGTGGAGCGGCAACTCGGACTGCTGCGGGCCGCTTTCGAGCACGAATAAAGCCGGCTAACCCGCCGGGTCCGCGATCGCCTCGCGCCCGCGCCTATTTCTTGGCGCCGATGCCGGCGAATTTCTTCTGAAAGCGCGAGAGCCGGCCGCCGCGATCGAGCAGTTGCTGCTGGCCGCCGGTCCAGGCCGGGTGCGACTTGGGATCGATATCGAGGCGCAGCGTGTCGCCTTCCTTGCCCCAGGTGGTGCGGGTGGTGAATTCAGTACCGTCGGTCATCACCACCTTGATGGTGTGATAGTCCGGATGCAGGTCAGGTTTCATGGCGCTCATCCTGCGCGTCTCGTACGCGCGTGTTCCCGGTCGATCAAAAGTCGCGGCTCTATAACGCGGGCCGCCGGGCGAAACAAGGCGTAAGCCCCGGCGCGCCCGGTGCCACCCGGCGGAACTCGGGCAACGGCCCGGCCGCCGCGGGACCTCCATCGCGCGACCGTGTGGCGGCGTGCGCGCATGAGAACTGCTTCGGGCGCAGGGAGCGCCGCCGCAGATTTGACCAGGGGCCGATTGCCACCTGCTGCCCGGCGGGGCAATGTCGCGCCGCTTTGGTCAGGTTTCGGCCGAAGTTGTAAAGGCCGGATAAGATGAACGTCATCGAGCGAGAGGCCGCGCCGGCGGCCGGGCCTGCGACCGAGCAGCCGGACAAGCCTGCCGCGCCCGAGCCGGCGCCGCGTCGCAAGCTCCGCCCGCTGTTGTCGCTCATGCCGTATCTCGCCCGCTATCGCTGGCGCGCGATGGCGGCGCTGGTGGTCCTGGTGATCGCGGCGATCACGACCCTGGTCGTGCCGATCGCGGTCCGGCGGATGATCGATTTCGGCTTCGCGCGCGAGGGTGCGAGCCTGATCGACAGCTATTTCACCGTCCTCATCGGCATCGTGGCCGTGCTCGCTCTGTCGAGCGCGGCGCGTTTTTATCTCGTCACCACGCTGGGCGAGCGCATCGTGGCCGACCTGCGCGAAGCCGTGTTCGGCCATCTGATCTCGCTCTCGCCCGCCTACTTCGATGCGGCCAAGACCGGCGAGCTGATTTCACGGCTCTCGGCCGACACCACGCAGATCAAGGCCGCCGTGGGCGCCTCGATTTCCGTTGCGTTGCGCAACGTCGTCCTGTTCGTGGGGGCGACCGCGATGATGGTCGTGACCAGCCCGCGGCTCTCCGCGTTCGTGCTCGCGGCCATTCCCGTGATCGTACTGCCGCTCTACGGCTTCGGCCGCGCGGTACGCCGGCGCTCACGCGCGGCGCAGGACACGCTGGCCGACGCCACCGCCTACGCATCCGAACTGCTCGGCGCCGTGCGTGTGCTGCAAGCCTTCACCAACGAGGTGCTGGCGAAAACCCGTTTCGGCGCTGCCGTCGAGCGCGCCTTCATTGCCGCGCGCGACTCGATCCGGGCACGGGCGATCCTCACCGCGATTGCCATCTTTCTCGTGTTTGCGAGCGTGGTCGTGGTGCTCTGGGTCGGGGCGCAGGATGTGCTTGCCGGCCGCATGAGCGCCGGACGGTTGTCGCAGTTCGTGCTTTACGCCGTGTTCGCCGCCGCCGGGCTCGGTCAGCTTTCGGAGGTATGGGGCGAGATCTCGCAGGCGTCGGGCGCGGCCGAGCGGCTGTTCGAGATCTTGCACGTGCAGCCGGTGATCGTCGCGCCGGCGCGGCCGGCCCTGCTGCCCGAGCCGCCGCGCGGCGAGATCGCCTTCGGGGAGGTCGGCTTTGCCTATCCCGGCCGAGCCGAGAGTCCTGTGCTCGACCGCGTCTCGTTTCGCGTACGGCCGGGCGAAAAAGTCGCGATCGTGGGTCCTTCCGGCGCGGGAAAGAGTACGGTCTTTCATCTCATCCTGCGCTTCTACGATCCCACGTCGGGCCTGATCACGTTCGACGGGACACCGCTCGCCGACGTCGATCCGATCGCATTGCGTCGCCGCATCGCGCTGGTGCCGCAGGACACCGCGATCTTTGCCGCCTCGATCGGCGAAAACATCCGTTTCGGCCGCCCGGAGGCGAGCGAGGCCGCGGTCCAGCAGGCGGCCGAGCTTGCGCATGCGCTCGAATTCATCGCGCGGCTTCCGCAAAAATTCGACACCCTGGTCGGCGAGCACGGAGTGACGCTCTCGGGCGGTCAGCGCCAGCGCATCGCCATTGCCCGCGCGATCCTGCGGGAGGCGCCGCTCCTGCTGCTCGACGAGGCGACGTCATCGCTCGATGCCGAGAGCGAGACCCTGGTGAAGGCCGCGCTCGAGCGGCTGATGCAAGACCGTACCACCCTGGTGATCGCGCACCGGCTCGCGACCGTGCTGTCCTGCGACCGCATTCTGGTGATGGAGGCGGGTCGCATCGTCGAGCAGGGAACGCACGAGAAGCTCGCCGCCGCCGGAGGACTCTACGCGCGCCTTGCCCGCCTGCAGTTCCAGGGCTGACGGCCGTGTGGCGCCTCGCCGGACGTCGCGGGCGCGCTCTCGGGCGAAGCCAGGTTCACCGCGCTCAGGCCGCCGGCGGCCGCCAGCTCATCTTGTGCACCGGCGCGCCCGAGCGCCAATTGAGCGCCTCCCCGGAAATGACGAAGCCGTGCTTCTGGTAGAATTGGATGGCGCGGAGATTGTCCGTGTTGACGTAGAGATCGAGGCCGCCGGGAGATATCCGTTTGGCTTCCGTCATCAGGGCTGCGGCCACGCCCATGCCCTGGACCTCCGGCGCCACGACGATCTGATCGAGATCGAAGCTCCGCGGATCGACGGTGACGAAGCCCACCATCTTTCCGTCGGCCTCGGCCACCGTGATCGTTGCCGCCGGCACCAGTTCGAGCCGCCAGCGCTCGCGCCACCAGTCGACCCGCGCCGCAAAATCGATCCTGGGATAGGCGAGCTGCCAGGTGCGCTGCCACAACGCGACCGCCGCGTCCTCGTCCGCGGCCGCATACCGGCGCAGCGTGAAGGCAGGGCCGCTCACCGCTCCGTCAGCTTCAGCTCGATACGGCGGTTGCGGTTGAAGGCTTCCTCGGTCTTGTCGGAATCGATCGGTTGAAATTCGCCGAAGCCCGCGGCGACCAGCCGTTGCGGCGATACGCCCTTGCCGATGAGATACTGCACGACCGAGATCGCGCGCGCGGACGAGAGCTCCCAGTTGTTCTTGAATTGCGGGCTGTTGATCGGTCGAACGTCGGTATGGCCGTCGACTCGCAGCACCCAGGCGATTTCGCCCGGGATCTTTTTCTCCAGCTCGAGCAGCGCGGCGGCGAGCGCGTCGAGTTCGGCGCGGCCCTCGGGCTTGTCGAGCGTGGACTTGCCGGTGTCGAAGAATACTTCCGACTGGAACACGAAGCGGTCGCCGACGATACGGATGTCGGGTCGGTTGCCGAGAATCGCCCGCAGCCGTCCGAAGAAATCGGAACGGTATCGTGATAGTTCCTGCACGCGCTGAGCGAGCGCGATGTTGAGACGCTGCCCCAGGTCGGCGATGCGGGCTTGCGACTCCTTGTCCTTTTTCTCGGTCGCGTCGAGCGCCTCCTCGAGCGCCGAGAGCTGCCGCCGCAGGGCGGCGATCTGCTGGTTGAGCACCTCGACCTGTGCCAGCGCGCGGGCGGTGAGCCGCTTCTCCGCGTCGACCTGGTTGCTGAGCTCGTTGACTTTGCCTTGCGCGTCGGCGGCACCGCTGCCGACGCCTTCGTAAAGGCCCTTGTAGCGGTCGCGCTCGTTTTCGGCGCCGGACAGGCTCGACCGCAAAGAAGCCAATTGTTCTTCGAGGCTCATCTTGCCGGTCTTCTCGAGCGAAAGGAGTTCCGTGAGCTGGGCGATCTGCGCCGTGAGCCGGCTCAGCGCGGTATCTTTGCCGGTGACTTCCTGGGTCAGATAGAACTGCACCACCACGAATATCGTCAGCAGGAAGATGATCCCGAGCACCAGCGTCGACAGCGCGTCGACGAAGCCCGGCCAATAATTCATGCCGCTGTCGCGGCGCGCGCGTGCGAGAGCCATTGGGTCCTACTGCAGGCCTGGTGGGTCCTACTTGTTCACGTCTTCGCGCACGAGAATTTCGAGCAAACGGCGGACGTCCCGATGCTGCTGGGCTTGGGAATCGACCCAGTCGCGGATCATCTGCTGCTCGGTGCGCATGTGGTGGACCAGCCCCTGTATCGCTTCGGCAAGATTGGCCATGGCGGTGGTCGTTGCCCGGGTCGACCCGCTGTCGGAGATCGCCTCCCGCAGACGCTCGATGGCCACTCTCAAATCGCCCGAGAACGCCGCCGGCGCCGGCATCCCCATCGCCGTCGGTTCGCCCCCGACGCCGAGATCGCGCACGGTGGTGGAGAGCCAATCCTCGAGCTCGGTATAGAAGCGGTTCTGCGCCTGGCTGGTCTGCAGGTCGAGGAAACCGAGCACGAGCGAGCCGGCCAAACCGAACAGCGAGGACGAGAACGAGATGCCCATGCCGCTGAGCGGTGCGGCGAGGCCCTCTTTAAGCGACTCGAAGATCGCGCCCGCGTCGCCGCCGGGCTTGAGGGTGTTGATCACGCTGCCGACCGAGCCGACAGTCTCGATGAGGCCCCAGAACGTGCCCAGCAGGCCGAGGAACACCAGCAGGCCGGTCATGTAGCGGGACATGTCGCGCGCCTCGTCCAGCCGGGCCGCAATCGAGTCGAGGATGCCGCGCATCATCTGCGAGGAGATCGCCATGCGGCCGATGCGGTCCCGCAGCAAAACAGCCATGGGCGCGAGCAATACCGGCGGACGTTCGACCGCGAGGCCGGGGTCGGCGAGCCGGAAGCCATTCACCCAATCGATCTCGGGGAACAGACGGATGACCTGCCGGAAGGCAAGCGCGATGCCGATGGCGAGCACCGCGATGATCAAAGCATTGAGGCCGGGATTGGCGAGAAACGCGGCCCAGATCTGCCGGTACAGCACGACCATGACGAGCGCGCACAACGTCAGAAACACCACCATCCGGATGAGAAAGATCCGGGGCGACGAAAGTTTGAATGGGTCGATGTCTTGCGCCATGGTGATGGGATCAGCGCCCCTTAAGTCGCCTGACAATAAGGCACGGACGCGGCGGAAGGAAGAACCACGGCCGCCGTCGGACCGGTAATCCCGCGGATCTATGCCTCAGGGGAGCAGGGGTTGGCTTAACCGCCGCACCGCCCACCACGCCCCCGCATCGCAGGGGCGACGAGACGTTCCTCAAATTCGCCGCGGACGGCGCGGCCTCACGCCGGAGCGGCCGAACCAATCGAGGTAGTCTTGCGGGCGTCTTTCAGCGTTCGCAGCAGCTCGCGGTGGATGTCCTCATTGCCCGCGAGGATGCCGCCGGATTTGATCATGTCGTCGCGTCCGTCGAGATCGGTGACGAAACCGCCAGCCTCGCGCACCAACGCGATCCCCCCCGCCATGTCCCAGGGCGAGAGGCCGCGTTCCCAATAGGCGTCGATCCGCCCGGCGGCGACCCAAGCAAGATCAAGTGCGGCCGCTCCGAAGCGGCGCAGGCCCGCAATTTTGTTCTGTACCGCGATGTGCTCGTTGCGCGAGAGCTCCGCGTCGCCGCGGCTGGGATGCGGGAGACCGCAGGCCACGACGGCATCCCCAAGCCGCCTGCGCGCCGCTACGCGCAGCCGTTGATCGTTCAGGAACGCGCCCTTGCCGCGCTCGGCCGTGAACAGCTCGTCGGTGGCGGGATTGTAGACCAGCCCGGCGACGATCGTGCCCTCGCGCTCGAGCGCGATCGAAATCGCGAAGTGGGGGATGCCGTGCAGAAAATTCAACGTGCCGTCGATCGGATCGACGATCCAGCGGTGCGTCCGGTCGGAGCCATCCCGTACCCCCCCTTCCTCGCCGACGAAGCTGTAGCCGGGACGCGCCTGTTCGAGCTCCTCGCGCACGATCTCCTCGGCGCGGTGGTCGGCGGCGGTGACGAAATTGGCCGGGCCCTTGAGCGATACCTGCAGGTGCTCGACCTCACCGAAATCGCGCTTGAGCGTGCGGCCGGCCTTGCGCGCGGCCTTGATCATCACGTTGAGGAGGGCGGAACGGAGCATGGGGTGCGCGGCGCAGGCGCGCTGGCCTGGCGATGTGTCCTTGCTGCTCGCGCGGTGGGCGCGAGGTGAGGCGAGGGGTCTGCCCGCAGAGCGCAGTCACGTCAAGAGCGTGACTCGCGCTGCTCCTTGATCGCGTCGAGCCAGGGCTTCGCCGCCTTCTCGGCGGCGGAGCGGGTCTCCGGCGTCTGTTGCTGCATGAATGTGTCGAGCGGAATATCGCCGACGCCGCCGGCTTTGGCGATGATGTGCCACTTGACCGCCTCAACCGCATTGGCTTGCACGCCGCGTCCGACCGCAAGAATATTGGCGAGGCGGTTTTGCGCGACAGGGTTGCCCTTGCGGGCCGCTTTTGCCAACAGGGTGGCCGCCAGCCGCTCGTTTCTGGCGATGCCTCCGGTTCCATTGAACAGCGCAATCGCATACTCGACTTGCGCATCGGTGTTGTCCGCGGAAGAGGCGGCGGCGAGGAGGCGAACGGCCTCGGCCAAATCCTTCTCGACGCCGCGACCTTCTTTATAGAGGGTCGCGAGCGCGTATTGGGCCTCAGGGAGCCCGACCTGCGCGGCGCTGCGGAACAGTTCGGCCGCGCGGCTGAAATCCTGCGGAAACATCTGGCCCTCGATGTAGAGCAGGGCGAGATCGTAGGCAGCGACGGCATGCCCGAGCTTCGCGGCCGCGGCGAGCAGCTTCGCCCCTTGCTCGCGATTGCCGCTGCCGGTGCGACCTGCAAGCTGCAGCATCGCGAGGGCGAACATTGCCTCGCGATCACCGCGTTCGACCGCCAGCCCATACCATTCGGCTGCTTTCTTGTCGTCGCGCTCGACGCCGAG
>DASSJW010000587.1:0-43852 GCA_035690995.1 Xanthobacteraceae bacterium | reverse complement strand
GGGGCGATTGAGAGCGCCATGGCGCGAGCCAGCTAACTAAGGGGCCTGGATCGCCCCTCAATCGGAGGGGAGGCGATCGATGGACGACGGTACGCCAACCCTTGAGGTCGGCTTTGCAATCGAACCGACATATGCGGAGCTGATCACCGCCCAGGAAGTGATGAACTCGGCGGAAGCGAAGATCGTCGCCGACGCCAAGAATATCGAGCGCGCGACCAGCGGGATGCTGAAGCTGGGCGGC
Source organism: Xanthobacteraceae bacterium (assembly GCA_035690995.1). Taxonomy (GTDB): domain Bacteria; phylum Pseudomonadota; class Alphaproteobacteria; order Rhizobiales; family Xanthobacteraceae; genus VAZQ01. The sequence continues at coordinate 43,611 of DASSJW010000587.1, read as the reverse complement.
GCTACGGCTGGCATTCAGGCTTTCGGCGGCGCAGCGACGCGAGAGCTCGCAGCAACGGAGCGCTCGGCCGCTCGGGCGGAGAAGGCCGGTGAGGCACTATCCCGCCAAATGGAGCGACAGATTGCCACGTTCGGCATGACCCGGGCCGCTGCCGCCGCACTGGTCGCGGAGCAGAACGGCCTAGGGGAGTTAGCTGAGCGTCTCCGTGCCCAAGAAGCCCAGCTGGCATCGATGCGCGACCAGGCGGCGGCAGCTGCTCTACGCGAGGCCGATGCCGCTCAAAGGCAGGCGGCCGCGCATGCGGATCTCGCAGCGAAGGTCCGGGCCTCGCATGATGCTCAGGAAGCTGATGCACTCGCAGCCGAGCGGATGCGGATGGCCACGGATCCGCTCTACGCAGCAACGGTTCGCCTGAACGCGGAAATCGCCGAGAGCACCCGGCTGTATCACGCTGGCGCGACGGCGCCGGCGGAATATGCGCGCCAACAGGAGGTGCTGGCTCAGCGGCTCAGCGACGTCGAACGCCGGCACAGCGCGGTCAACCAGGGCCTTGGCACCGTCGGGAATACCGGCAAGCTGGCAAGCCATCACGTCCAGAACCTGGCGTTCCAGTTCCAGGACCTGAGTATGCAGATGGCCATGGCGGCGCAGAGCAGCCGGCCATTCTCAATGGCCATGATGGCGCTCTTCCAGCAGGGAACGCAGATCAACGGCGTCATGTCTCAGGCTGGCATCGGCATGGGCGGACTGCTGAAGCAGGTGCTCGCGATGGTCGCGCCGTTCACCGGCCTCGCCGCGGCTGCCGGGCTATTCGGTGCGGCCTTGTGGGGCGTGAAGCAATCGGCGGCGAGCGATGCCGAGATGCAGAAGTTCGCCGGCACGCTCGGTCTGACCAAGAAAGAGATGGAGAAGCTGAAGGACGTCGGCGTGACGTGGGGCGACACCATGGGCGGCGTCTTCGATACGCTCGCGGAAAGGCTCGGCTTCACCGCAGATGGGCTGAAGTCCTGGTTTGGCGACGCCTTCAAGAAGATCGGCGAGTTCGGAAAGTTCTCCGTCGCTATCCTGGTCGGTGCGTTTTACGCCGGCATCACCGGCATCGGCCGTATAGTCATGAACCTTCCGGCCATGGTGGCCGAAGGCATCGTCGGCGCAGTGAACCTTGGCATCGCCGGCATTGAGAAGCTGGTGAACCTCGCGATCGGCGCGATGAACAAAGTCATCGAGGGCGTGAACGGCGCGCTGGGCACGTCGATCCCGACGATCGGGACTGTCGCGTTGGAGCGCATGCAGAACCAGTTTGCCGGCACCACGAAAGGCGTCGTTCAGGGCATCATGAAGGACATGCATGCGGGCTTCGACGCCACCATGAAGTTCTTCGATGACAGCAGTGCCGCGGCCACGAAGCGCGCTGAGAACCGTCTTCGGAAGCAGGCTCAGGACATCAAGGATGACCGGACGCCGAAGAAGAACCGTCCGGATCGCTCAGCGGAGGCCCTGGCACGCGAGATCGCGGCCACGGAGGCGCTCATAAAGGGCAACTACGATCTCGCCGCCGCCTACCAGGTCAGCGACGCCGCGGCGTTTGAGGCCGAGATCCGTGCCAAGGCCACTGCTGAGGCGATCAAGAAGAAGGCCGACGTCGAGGCCTATGTGGCGCAGCAGATGCGCTTGGCGATCTCGCAGGCCGCTGTCGATGCTGGAAAGGCCGGAGCAGAGCTGCGCGGCCAGGCGAGCGCTCAGCGTGCGGTCAACGATGCCCTGGCGGCTGGCACCATCTCAGCTGAGGCTGCCCAGACGGCGCTCCGGAATGAGGCCCAGCTTCGGCCGCTTCTGATCAAGTACGCGGCCGCCGAAGGCGCGGAGAAGGTCAAGCTCGGCAAGGCCATTGAGTTCCTGCGCATTCAGCAGGCCGCTGCAAACGCTGAAACCAATCGAGGCAAGGTGCTCGCCGATACTGCGGCTGGTCGGGAGAAGCTGGAGCAGCTGCGTCTCGAGGCGAAACTTATCGGCGCGACCAACGAGGAGCGAGCCAGAGCGATCGCTCTGCTGCAGGCCGAGCAGTACCTTAAGGCCAACCCGGGCGCGTCGCCGGCCGAGGCAAAGGCCTATGCCCAGACAATGGCTGACATCGCGGTTCAGACCGAAGCGAACGCGACAGCTCAGAACAATTACAACGCCAGCCTATCCTACACCCGCGACCTGCTTGGCGCGATCGGTGACCAGGCAGGGGTTCTCAGCAACGTCCTCTCCGACGCTTTCGGCGGGTTCGGAGACTCGATCGGCGGTCTCCTGACGACGCTCACCGATTATCAGACGCAGCAGCAGGCGATCGCCGATTGGCGCCGGGACGAGATGAAGAAAGCTGGCAGTGATGCCACCCGGCAGGCGCAGATTGAGGTCTTGGCTGCGAAGGCCTCGCAGACGGCGCAAATGAAGGCGACGGCCCAGGCGATTTCCGGCGTGAAGTCGCTGTTCAAAGAGAAGAGTGCGGCCTTCAAGGCGATCAGTGCGATCGAGAAGGCCTACGCCCTCTGGCAGGCGGCCGAAACGATTGCCTCGATGGTCCGTGACACCACGAAGACTGCGTCGCACCTGGCGAACAGCGCGGTCCGCACGACGGCCAATACGGCGGAGGGTGGTTCCAAGATCTTCGCTGAGCTGGGCCCGTGGGCGTTCCCTGTCGTCGCGGCCATGGTCGCGGTGCTCGCCGCGCTTGGCGCCAAGGCTGGCGGCGGGGGTGGCGGTGGCGGACCTTCGATCCCAACCTCTGACGACCTTCAGGCGGGCGCGGGCACGGGATCAGTGCTGGGCGATCCGAAGGCGAAGTCTGAGAGCATCGCGCGATCACTTGAGATCGTGGCGAACAACACCAACAAGGATCTCGAATACACGAACGCCATGCTCCAGGCGCTCCGGAGCATCGATACGAGCATTTCGAAGCTCGCCGGCACAGTGGCCAAGCAGATCCTCGTTAACGGCGGCATGTTCGACACCTCGAAGCTGAAGCTCGGCTCCAGTGGCTCGGGCGGGTTTCTCGGCATCGGTGCAAAGTCGACGACGCGCACGCTCTGGGATCAGGGCATCAACCTGGCTTCATCGAGCGTGGCCGACATCATCGCCAACGGCATCGACGGTTTCACCTATTCGGTGGTCCAGAAGGTCAAGAAGTCGAGCGGGTTCCTCGGTATCGGCGGTGGCACAAAGACCAGCTACGAAACGACGAAGGGTGCGCTCGACGGCGACATAGCGGCCGCGATCCAGGAGGTTGTCACCAGCCTTCGCGACGGCCTCCTATCTGCCGCGGACGTCATCGGCCTTCAGGGCGCTGAGGCCATCCTGAATGGCTTCCAGGTCAAGCTGGGCCAGATCTCGTTCAAGGGCATGACCGGCGAGGAGATCGAGGATCAGCTCAATGCGATCTTCTCGAAGGTCGGCGATGACATGGCGGGTGCGATCTTCCCGACGCTCACGCAGATGCAGAAGGTCGGCGAAGGCCTGTTCGAGACCTTCATTCGCGTTGCCCGCGAATACGAAGTCGTGGATATCGCGCTCGAATCGATCGGCCGCACGTTCGGCGCTGTGGGCGTCTCCTCAGTGGCGGCGCGCGATGCATTGGTGCAGCTGTTCGGCGGGCTTGATGAGTTCGTTGAGGCTACGAGCACCTTCCGGGATGAGTTCCTGAGCGAAGCCGAGCAGATCGCACCCATCCAGGCGGCGGTTCGCGAGGAGCTCGCGCGTCTCGGCATGGCGAGCATCCAGACACGGGAGCAATTCAAGGCCGCGGTACTCGGTCTCGATCTCACCACGGCCGCTGGCCGGGACATGTATGCGGCGCTCCTTCAAGTCGCGCCAGCGTTCGATAAGGTGCTGGACTACGTCGAGCAGGCCAACAAGGCGCAGATCGACACGCTGCAGAAGACGGTCGACCAGTTCAGCAAGTTCGCCGAGAGCCTGAAGAAGTATCGAAACACGCTGTTCCAGACGGATGCAGCTCAGGCGAACGCCTATGCGGTTCTGAAGGCGCAGTTCAGTGCTACGGCTGCGTTGGCCGCCACGGGCGACGCGACGGCCCTGGGCGGGCTGGAAAGCGCCGGGAAGGCCTTCCTCGATGCCGCGAAGAACAACGCCTCCTCGCGCGAGCAATACCTCCGCGACGTCGCTCTGGTCGCTCAGGGCGTCGACAAGGGCATCTTCGCCGCCGAAGAGACTGCTGACTATGCGCAGCTGCAGCTTGATGCGCTGAAGAACGCGACGTCGATCCTCGCGGACATCAATGCGAATACCGCGGCAACGGCAGCAGCTCTTGGCGTGGCCAGCACGCAGAGCTCGAGCACGATCCAGACACCGCCGACGAACTCTCAGCTCGTCGACGCGGCCGCGACCAGCAGCAGCGCCACGGCTGTTCCCTCCGGCGCGACCTCCAGCGGCGACAGCAACGCGCTGCTCATCGAGCAGAACGAGACGATGATCCGGCAGAACGCTCGCATCGTCGAGGCGCTCACCAAGCTCGAGCGATATTGGAGCCGCGTTGACGGCGACGGGCTCCTCGTCCGGACCGACGCGGATACGCCGCTGAATGTCGTGAGCGACGCATAATGGAGATCGTTCGCTCCGCGCCGATCAACGATTCGACCCTGGTCTCTTCGAACATCGGCGAGAATGCCGACTACGCGGATTACAATCCGGCGACGACGTACGCCAAGGGGGCCGTCGTTATCGGCGTCGGCTCTCCCGATTTCCTCCACCATGAGTTTGAAAGCCTGGCCGACGCCAATTCCGGTCATGCTCTGAGCGACGCTGCCTGGTGGCTCGATCGAGGCATGAACCGCCGCTGGCGCATGTTCGACCTGTCGAACTCGTCCCAGTCGTCGAACACGGACGTCATTGACGTGAGCGTCGCGGTCAGCGGCCGCGCGAATGCGGTCTCGCTGCTGAATATCGCGGCCGACACGGTCCAGATCATCGCGACGACCGTGGCCGATGGCGAGATCTACAATCGGACGTTCAACCTGACGGCCGATAGCGGCATCAACAACTGGTACGATTATTTCTTCGAGCCGATCATCCGCCAGGGCGACCTGGTGGTCACCGACCTGCCGGTCTTCGGCAATCCGACGATCCAGGTCATCGCGACAGCCGACGGCAGCACGGTTCGCATCGGCACACTCATCATCGGCCAGCTGATGTACATCGGCATGAACATCGGGCCCGGCACGAGGCTCGGCATTCAGGACTTCAGCCGGGTCGTCGCTGACGACTTCGGCAACTGGACGCTGGTTAAGCGGCCGTTTTCAAAGCGCGCCGAGTTCAAGGCCTACATCGACAATACCCGCATCGACGCGATCGCCGCCTTCCTCGCGACTATTCGGGCCACGCCCTGCGTCTTCAACTCTGACGGTGGCTACTCCGCCCTCTCGATCTTCGGTTTCTACGACGACTGGAACATCGAGATCCCGGGCGAGACGGAGTCCTACTGCTCACTCAGCGTCAAGGGACTTACCTGATGCCTTGGCCCACTATTCCGACGGCCCCCACGGCGCCGACGCGTTCAATGCTGCCCGAGGAGTTCATCGAGGCGGCCGACAACTTCGTCGCCTACATCGCCGGCCTCGATGATGCGCTGAACGCCTGGTCGACCTATGCGGCTGCGTTCGGAGCATCGCTTGGCGTTTCCGGGGCGGATGCCGAGCTGCTCGCGCTCGCCGGACTTGTCTCGGCCGCGAACAAACTGCCCTACTTCACCGGATCCGGCACGGCTGCGCTGGCGGACCTCACGGCCTTCGCCCGGTCGCTGCTGGACGATGCCGACGCAACCGCGGTCCTGACGACGCTCGGGCTCAGCGCCAACGCGCGGACCTTCATCACCGCGTTGGACTATGCGGCGATGCGCGCCGCCCTCGGCGTTCCGAGCACGACCGAGACGGCCACGGCCATCAACGACAGCATCGCGGCGGTCAGGCAAGTCCCTGCCGGCGCGGTTCAGGCCTTCGCCATGAGCGCGGCACCTGCAGGCTGGCTCGAGTGCGACGGCGCGTCGGTGCTAAGGGCAACCTACCCGGCGCTCTTCACGGCGATCGGGACCACGTTCGGCTCCGTCGACGGTACGCATTTCAACGTGCCGGATCTCCGAGGCGAATTCATCCGCGGCTGGGACCATGGCCGCAACGTCGATACCGGGCGCACCTTCGGCTCGGCTCAGGCGGACGAGCTCAAGTCGCACCGACACACCGTCGACGGGAATCCCGGCGGGTCCGCCGGCGGCAACGTCGAGACTGGCATCGACGGCTCAGTCTCACCGGTGAACACGAGCCTTACCGGCGGAAGCGAGACGCGCCCGCGCAACATCGCACTTCTCTACGCAATCCGCACATGACCAAGGAGCTGCGCGATCAATCGGCTCATGCAGCTGCGGCGGTTGTGGGCCTGCTTCCGCTCGCATTCGCGCCAGGCGCACTTACCGGCGCTTGGGCCGGCTTCTGCATGGGTGTTGTGCGCGAGCTCACCGAAGAAGGCGAGATCAGCCTGCCGGCGCTGCGGCGCGCGCTGCGATCGCGCCTCGACCTGACCTTCTGGACGCTCGGCGGACTACTCGCCGGCGCGGCCGCTTAGGAGAGACCCGTGCCCGCTCCGACGATCACCGCGGCGCCGCCGCCACCCCTTCGCTCGCAGAATCCGGCGACGTTCACGACGCTCGCGGAGAACTTCGTTGACTGGATGGCCGGGGCTCCGGACGAATTCAACGCACTCGCCGCGTACCTGCAATCGCTTGAGAGCGGCACGTTATCGGCCCTGCTCAACGCAATCTCCGTTGCCGGATCCGCAGCAAACAAACTGGCGTACTACACCGGGCCCAACGCCGTCGTCCTTGCCGACTTCACGGCGGCGGGCCGAGCTCTCCTGGATGACGCAGACGCTTCCGCGCAGCTCACGACACTTGGGTTTTCGGCCTTCATCAAGACCCTGGTCGATGACGCCGACGCGGCCACCGCTCGCGCGACGCTCGGCGCCGCGGCCGCCACGCCCTCGATACAGTCGATCACCGCCAGCGCGACTGTGACGCCGACGTTCAGCGATGACATGGTGAAAATTACGGCGCAGGCCGCCGGCCTGACCCTCGCGAACTGGAGCGGCACACCGTACGGCGGGTGGGGCATGGCCATCCGGATCAAGGACAACGGCACGGCCCGATCAATTACGTACGGTTCCAAGTACCGGGCGATTGGTGTGACGCTTCCAACAACGACCGTCGCCAACAAGACGCTCTATCTCGGCTGCATTTACAACAGTGATGACGATAAGATCGACGTCGTCGCGGTAGCGCAGGAAGCTTAGCCATGATGCCTTTCGAGGCGCTGCGGATGCGCAAGGCCGCTTCATCATGGACGGCCACGCTTACGGTCCCGAGCGGTAAGGTTGCTTCAAACCTGACGAACTACCCGCTCTACATTGACCTGGATGATATGCCCTCGCAGTTCTGGGCGAACACGAACAAGGGCAAAGACCTTCGAGCATCAGTCAGCGGGACGCAGATCCCGGTGGACGTCGTCTGGTGCTCCACTGCAGAAGGTAAGGGTGCTGCATTTGTGAAGGTGCCGACCCTCTTCGCGGCGTCCGCGACCGCAATCACCCTGTACGGGAACGGCACGGATGACCGAGCAGCTGACGCAAGCGCGTACGGCCGCAATGCAGTCTGGTCAGACTACGAATCTGTGTTCCTGTTCGGCATCACCGCAGGCGATGATCGAACTGGGAAGACGCAGGCATCAATCGTCGGAGATCCCGACCTTTTTGAGAAGATCGAGACGAGCACCAGCGACGTCGACAGTCATCAGGGTGTCTGTTGGGACGGCACACACTATTACACAGCCGACACCAACGCGATCTACAAGTGGAACTCGAGTTGGGCCCTTGTTGCAAGCAACACCAATCCGATCGGCTCCGCAGGAATCAGCGGAAGTCCCGCTATCAACCATTGTGGCGACCTCGACGTGTACAATGGGCTTCTGTACGTTCCCATGGAATGCTGGCCCGCGTCAGGCGGCCTCTACAACGGACACATCGGGGTTTTCCGCGCGAGCGACCTCAGCTTCGTTCAATCGTTCGACATTCACGCTCAGGCCCACGAAAGCGCCAGTATTGCATACTGCCCTGTCGATGGTCTGCTCTATGTTTGTGACTTCGACGCCAACACTGACAAACTGTGGAAGTATAATCCATCAACCGGAGCTTACGTCGGTCAGCTCACCATGGACCACACTATCTCACAGCCGCAGGGTCTTACATGGTGGCAGGACTATTTCTGGATCAGCCAAGACGCCAACGATGAGACTATCCGCGTCAGCTATGCGGGTGTTACGACCGTCGGAAACCTTCCGGGGGGCTCTGGCGGCATCGGCTTCGGGCAGGGCGTTGGCGACAATTACGAGGGAATAGGGCACCGCGATGACGCGCTATTGCAACTATTCGATCCAAGTGCGGGATCGGTTCAGCGGGTAGAAGCCTGGAGACCCTACCGGCTAGGGAAGTCAGCGCAGGGCGGGTTCAACATCACCTCTGCTGGTGGCACGATCGAGACTGGATCGCGGTCGTCCTACCAAACTTACACAATGGCCGTGACGCTCAACATCGGTGCCAAGGCGCAGAACCGCTGTGCTTTGTCCTATGTGAACTCGGCAGCGCTTGCGAGCGCCAATACCCGGCAGGTTATCGCCTACCGCAATTCGACAACCACCCTAGCGATCTGGGACGTGAACAACTCATGGCTCGAGTGCTCACCCGCCCTCAACCCAGCTATCGGGACGAACTATCGCGTCCACGCCGTCTACCAGGGTACGACCGCACGCAGGATCTATGTCGACGGCACCCAGCGCAATTCGCAAAGCGGCATCACGGCCGTGCCCTCAACGCTGAATAAATTGCTTATTGGCGGCGAAGATGCCGATTACGCTGAGCTGTGGCAGGGCCAACTTGGCTTCGCTTATCTACGCCCGAGCGTTCTTTCGGCTGACTGGATCGCCGGCGAGCACTCCAACCTCAATGCGCCTTCGAGCTTCTATTCGATCGCGTAAGGTGCGGCCCCACGCCTCCACGGTTGCCCAGGAAATAGCTGCGGCCACGACTGCGAACCCAAGAGTGACTGCTGCGGAAGCGAAGAATGGCAGATGCTCGCGCGTGATAAGTGAGACGGGGAAGTGCCAGAGATAAATCGCGTAAGACCACTTCCCTAGCCACACGAGGGCGGGGTTCGTCAGGAACCGCAGGGACGCCGCGGATCCAATCAGCAGAGCCGCCGCCAACTCCGCGAGTGGAATTGCGGACCATGCCGCTGCAAATTGCGCCGTGAAGCTGAGGACGCCAAAGATCACAATACCAGCCCATGCAGTCACCGCGCTGCCACGCCACCCGCTGAAAAACAGCATCGCACCGAGGATCAGCCCTGTGCCGTGCGTATCGAGGCGGTAATAGGATTGAACTTGCTGATCCGCGTGCATGGTTCTCCATATCGTGAACGCTATCCACGCAGCCCCAAGCCAAAGTATAGGTTTTCGGGTGCGGGACAGAAGTAACAGCGCAAGCGGCCAAAGCAGATAGAACTGCTCCTCGATCGCCAGTGACCAAGTGTGGCGGAGGTAAAGCGGAGTTGCGGTCAGCGCGTAGCTGTAGTCGCTAAGATACAGGCCAGCGAGCAAGGCGTCTCTGCCATGCGGATGCCCCGGCCAGACAGAGGGCGCGATTGCCACATAGACCAGCAGGAACAGGCCAAGGGCGGGCATTAAGCGCGCAGCGCGCCGGAGGTAAAACCGGCGCAGGTCGGGCTGGCGAACGAGTATCGATGTAATCAGGAAACTCGACAGGACGAAAAACAGGTCCACGCCGAGAAAACCTCCAACGACCGGCCCCTGTGGCGCGGAATGGAAGAGCACGACCGCCAACACCGCTAACGCGCGCAGGCCATCCAGTTCTGGGCGATAGCTCACGTAACCCCCGATCCGAGCCCGATAAATAGACCACAGTCGCACGGCGCGGTGAAGCGGAATCGCCGACGGCAATTCCAACGTCCCACAATCTGACAGGAGCAGCTGCATGTTTGCGAGCAGCAGCCAAATCGGAGGATAGTCGAAAACGCGCCCTAGCACGTCGCAGGGGTTGGTTGCGAAGACGTCGATGCCCAGCCTGAGGCACCGAATAGATGAAAGCATCCCTTCGATGTCGAGGAAGGGAAACACGAAAGAGTCTACGCCCCAGCCGTGAAGGATGGCGTGATAGGCGTCGCGGTGGCCGGTTACGAAGAGGACCGCGAGCAGTCCAAAAACGGAACTCGCCACAATGAACGGCGTGGCCCGATAGCTCTTCATCCCGCCCCTCTAGAGCAGGCAAGTTAACATTGGTTTCAGCCTAGCTGCAAACTCGCTGGGCCCCTCATCATCATTCGCCGTCCCGATCCGGGTCGCTGCGTCATAGCCCTTCGATGGAGCCTGTATGAGTGCACTGACGCTCGTTCTTCAGTCCTTGCAGATCGCCAGCGGCTTCGCCTGGCTGCTGCCCATGGCGCTGTTTGCGCCTGCAGTGTGGCGGATATGGCGAGCGCCCATGCACGGACCCTCGCGGGCCGATCCGATCGACGTCCTGGTCAGCCCGATTGCCTTCATGGCCGCCCTGAATGTGGGCTTCATCATCCGCTGGGTGCTGTTCCCGGCCGCCATCGAGACCATGGGCCGCAACGAGCTCATCATCTGGGCCGGCCTCTACACTCTGTCGATCGCCGCGGCGGTCCTCTCCGTCCGCGCGTGGCGTATCGCCAGGGGGGTTCGATGAATGAATTGCAGTTGGCCGAACTTGCTCAACGTGGCGCTGGCTATGGTGTCTGGACGCTCGTCCTCATTGCCATGGTCACGCTCATCAAGGGCTGGCCTGCCCTCAAGAAACTATCGATCGAGGCCGACGGCTCGCTCCGCAAGGATCTGCTCGAGCGCATCGGTACGCTGGAGGGCAAACTCGAAGAGGGTAGCGAGCAACTCGCCATCGAGCGCCGTGAATGCGACCGGCAGCTTGAAGAGCTCCGAAAGGAGATTGCCGGCCTCCACCGGCAGATGATCACATTCCAACTGGTCAGCGGCCAGCCGATCGCGCTGGAGGCGATGCCGCCAGCAACGGCCGACGCCGCGCGACGCCTGGCGGACCTGATCCGCGAAGACATGCAATCGAAACGAGAGGAGCAGCGATGATGCACATCGATGCGCGCGGGTGGATCGGGATCTCCGTCTTCGCCCTGACGATCATGGTCCTCTGGATGATCGCGGCGTTTCCCGAGCTGCGAAACGACGAGTTCTTCAAGGTGCTTGCCACGGCAATCGTGCTGACCGGCTATGTCGGTGGGCCGGTAGCTTGGGCGTACCAGGCCACCAAGCAGGGTGGTGAACTTGCTGATCGGGCCGCCTCGCTCGCTGAGACCGCGACAACGTCGCCCCTGACGCCGCAGCCCGTGAAGGTGGTCAATCCACCGGCCGAGCCGGTGCCAACTGCCGAGTCTTCAGGTGCAGCCGCTGCCTACACGGGCCCAGATCTTAGCGTCGCGCCTTCAAGCGATGCTCCGGAGGAGCCGACATGGCGCTGACCGACAAGTTGATCGCAGCGCGGCTCGGCCAGGCGGAAGCGCTGCTGGCGGAGTGCCGGCAGGAGCTTGAATGTCGCGCGCAGCCTCCTGCCAAGGCCCCGCTCTGCTGGGGCGCAAAGGTCTCGGACGAATTCCGGAAGCGCGTGCGCTGGATAGCTGAGACGCTGCAGCTGGACGCCAACGACCTCATGGCATGCATGGCTTGGGAGAGCGGTCGCAGCTTCTCGCCATCGAAGCGTAACCTGGCTGGCTCCGGCGCCACCGGGCTCATCCAGTTCATGCCGTCGACCGCCAGATCTCTTGGAACGACGACGGACGCGCTGGCAGGCATGACGGCCGAGGATCAGCTCAACTTCGTCTACAAGTACTTCCGGCCGTGGAAGGGACGTCTGCCGAGCCTGAGCGACGTCTACATGGCCATCCTCTGGCCCTCAGCCGTCGGCAAGGGTGACGACTACGCGCTGTTCACCGGCGGCGTCGCCTATCGCCAGAATGTCGGTCTCGACCTCAACAAGGATGGCAAGGTCACGAAGGCCGAATGCTCGGCCAAGCTGTATGCGATCAGGGCTGAAGGTCTCCGACCGGAGAACCTCGCATGAGCATCCCCGTCTTCTTCGTCGAGCCGACGGGCAAGAAGTTCTACCATCAGGGCGCATACTGCGACGCCTGCAATGTCTCGACATTCCGTCGGGCCCGGGCGCAGCGCATCCCGAAGGCAACTTACATCGCTTGCCGGCAGTGCGGAGCATCGACCCGCATCTGCTCAGCTGGGACAGACACAGTCTATCGGCGGCCCGACACCGGCGAGATGTTCATCGATCATGGCTTCCGGGAGCGGCCTGAGCTTGGCTTGCCGCATCCCAACCTACCAGCTGGAGCCGTGAGGGCGGCGGTGGCGTGGAAGGAGGAGGGCGAGATCCACAACTGGATCTCCTACGTCGACAAAGACGGCGCGCCCTTCACCGACAACCAGATCCGCTATCTTGAGCGCCTTCATCCGGACGACGGCCGCGTGCTCGTCTGCCGCCTGCCCGATGGTCATGACTGGATCATCGATAGCCGCTGCAACAATTGCACCCTGAAGTATGACGACGTGCACTGGTGCTGGAACCGCTCGGGACGGCCTGAAGATGGCACGCTCGACGTTCGGAAGGGCAAGCCGGGGCAAACGACGTGCGCCGCCGGCGGGGGCTCGATCCTGACCAGCCAATGGCATGGCTTCCTGCATGACGGCCAACTGAGGAGTTGCTGACATGATCCGCTTCGAGACTTTCGAGCGGCTGACCCTGCGTGGCCGCCGCTACTTCTTCCGCCTGGTCGTTGTCGGGAACAGCGAGATCATTGCCCAGAGCGAAGCTTACAACTCGGCCCGAGCGCGAGATCACGCCATCCGGCTGATCCGGCACGGCGCATTCGAGGCGCGGGTGATCGAGGGCACGCGCTCCTAGCGGCCCATTTCAACGAAGGAGAACTGGAATGAAGCGACTAGCGATTGTCGCAGCCCTGGCGCTTGCGCTGCCGGGCTGTGCGGCACTGCCGGCCATATCGGCCGCGAGCACCATCGCCTCGAGCATTGGTACCGTCGGCGGCAAGGTCGTGGCCACGGGCACTCAGGCGTTTGTCGTGGCTGAGTATGCCTACAACGGAGCCGCGACCGCCGCGAACGAAGCCGGGAAGGCCTGCATCGAGGCCCCGTCGCTGCCTTGCCCCATCAGCGCGGCGGACGCCGGTCGAATTCGGGAAATCAACCGGGCGGCTACCAAGCTGCTCATTGATGGGAAAGCCGCGCGTGATGACGCCGCAAAGGCTGTCGCTGCGCGAGACCTACAGGCGCTCGTCGTCGAAATCGATCAACTGAGGAACTGAGCCATGGATTTCGCAGACCTCTTCGCCAAGGGCCAGGAGGCCCTCGCATTGCTCGACAACGCCAAGGCGGCAGTCGCTGCCTTCAAGGGCGGCTACGAGGGTATCAAGGCCGCCGTCTCCGAAACCGACCTTGCCAAGCTGGAAGCGCAGCTCTCGGAAATTCACGCCAAGAATTTGGCGCTTTCGACCGAGCTCGACGACACGATGTCCCAGCTTCAGGCCCGCGGCTAAGCCGCTCCCAACTCCCGCAAAAGGACAATTTATGCGCGCGATCATTTTCGCGGCGCTGGCGCTCGTCTGCTGGACGCCGGCAGCTGCCCAAGCCGTGCCCAGAGCCATCATCGATGAAGTGATCGTTACCGAAGGGAAGGTGGCCGCCGGCACGTTGCGGATCGATGGCGACAATGGCCAACCGATCAGCATCTGCTTTGGTACGAGCCCGGACACCGCCAAGGCCACGGAGGATTACCTCGCCCGCTCCGGTTGCTGGACCATCAATCCTGGCAGTGTGCGAACTCGCTCCTGGAGCGTGCCCACTGTCGACAACCAAGTGGTGGAGCCGGACGAGCGCTTCATCGTCCGCCTGACGTGCAAGGTGAACGTCACCTGCGAGACGCCGTATGCGAATGTCACGATCGTCGACAATGATGCGCCTGCCCCGACGGGGTGGATCGTCACGCCGCTTAGGTCGGGCCTCGCAACGCATGCACGGGCGAAGGCCACGTGCACTAGCATGTGGAACCAGTCGCCGACGCAGACGGTCAAGCGTGCAGGCGTCGCCGCCGGCTCGATCTACAAGCTGATCACTGCCGGCCCGGCAACGGCGCCAGGCAAGGGCACGACGGCAGCATGGGGGCACAGCGGCCCGTTCAAAAATGTCGAAGGCGACATCGGCGACATGTGGACCGTCGAGAACCCTGCTGGCGGTCAGGCGATCACAGTTGCTGAGCGCTGCATCGAGGGCGTGAAGCTCGCGCCGTGACGGCCGCATTTCCGCGCATGGCCGGCGCGGCGGAAGACTTCATCGAGATGCGCTGGGCGGACTACATGCGGCGCGAGTGCGTGTACCTCGGCCGGCGCGTCCAGATGACGCCACGACACTGCGACATCCTGTCGATCCTGCTGCTGAACCGCGGCCAGATGCTGACGACAAACGAGATCATCGAGCGCCTCTGGCCTGACCCGGACCTTGAGCCTGAGTGGCCGAAGGACACCGTGCGGACCCATATCTATCAACTGCGGAACCGAGCGCCGGGGATCATCGAGACGATCGGCTCGCAGGGGTACATGGTGCCGCTGCCGGGTCACTGGTCGATCGAGAGCCGGACGAACGCTAGCGTGGGGAAGTCCCGACTGCGCTCATGGTGACAGGCGCCTACTTGCTCATCTCGAGCTGGTCGAGCTTGTCACCGATGAGGATGTCAAAGACCCGTTCGTAACGGTCCGACATAATCGTCTTAATCAGCGGCTCGGGGATCTGCAGTTCGAGCGCAACTTCGTAGTCTGACAGCTCGTCGGCCTCCCACAGGGGAAGGAAGCGGTCGCGGACAGGCCCGGGGCAAAGTGTGAGTGCGGCCATCCACTTAGTTCGGCTTTCAGACTGGAACATCGGGGACGCCAGCTCATTCGGAAGCGGCGTCTCGATCTCGTCTAAGAGCTGCTCGAACTTCTTGGCCGAGTCCGTACGCTCCTCAGGCGTGTCAAACGCGTGCATGAGCTCCTTGCAGCACACGAAGCGCCGCAATGGGAGATCCAGCTCCTTGTGATACCGAATCTCTGTCACCCAGGTGAGCTCCTGATACGGCAGCTTCTGGTATCGGAGTTGCTTGATGTGGCCGAGAGAGATGGTCGGGTCCAGATCGACCGGCACGTACCAGATCTCGTCCTGCCCCGTGAGCGCTTGGACTTTCTTGTCTACGATGCCTTCGAGGCGGACCGGGTACTCGTTCAGCCCGGCGACATAACGATATAGGCTGACGAAGGACATGGCTTAGCTGGCGTGGACTGTTCCTGCGCCAGCTAAGCTTAGAGAGCTTTGACTGCCAAGCCGCCGTCGAGTGCAGTGGCCCGCGCGGCTGCTCCGCTACGGATCTGCGCGTCAGCACGATCAAGCTGATCGGCCAACTGCTCCGCCGAAACACGACGGTCGTTGCCGAGGAAGAACTTCACGTTCACCGCGGCTGTTCCCTCGGCAGGGAACAAGGCAGTTTTCATGCGCTCAACATGCGTATGCGTACTCATCGTTCCCTCCTTCCTGCGTTCCAAACGTCCGACATTGCGCCTTGTTGCGCGACTGATCCGGGCCGATAGCTCAGCCGATCGCGCCGTGCAATCCACCGCGTATTCGCAATTTTCCGGTTAACTTCGGGTGTACGGCCCACGATCGCGCCCCCTCCAGCCGTCTCGTTCTTCAGTACGCGCGTGCCCATGTCAGTGCAAGGAACGTGGTCATTTCCGTTAACAAATCAAGCCCGGCCATTGCTTCCCCGCCACAGTGGGCCCCAAAATAGGACAGTCGTTCACCAGCTTTCCCTCCCAGCCTTCGGGCCGCCAGTGCTGACTGCGTAGATCGGCTTCAGCGGACCTGGCGGCGGATTGTCGCACATGCAGCCAGGACCGAAGTAACCCTTCCCATTCCGTGCCTTGTGGCACGCCACGCAGTAGATGATGGTCGAAGGGTCAGGGATGCGACGCTTGGGCATGGGCGTTTGATACGCCTGCGCGCTACGGATTCCAGATGCCCGCGCGTCTCCACCAATAGTGGGCCCCGAAAAGAACTACCTCAAAGAGCAAAAGGCCGTCGCACTCCGGGCAGCTGGGCTGACCTATGCAGCCATCGGCCGCAGCCTTGGCGTCAAAGCTGAGAGAGCTCGAATCCTGGTGAGGTTCGGTCGAGCCGAGGTACCGCCAGATGAGATCGTCTACCTGCCCGGACTGAAAGCAGAAACGCCGTCCACGCATTTGCCCCTGAGCATTGAGGCCCGCGAGGGGTTGATGGATGCCGGGATCATGACATTGGGCGACTTGGCTGCTGCTGACTTCGAGAAGCTGCACCGGGTCCTAAATAGGTACCCTGGCGTGGGCCCGCTCAGCATCGACCGGATCCAGCAGCTGCTCTTCGATTGGGGCCGCCAAATCCGGCGGTAGGCACCGCGAAATCTTTTACACCACAACAGCTAAGCTATTGAATCTGCGTTGGGCAGCACAGCCCAGTTTTACACCGTTTTTCGCAGATTTGCGGGCTCTTCTTCTGCTTGGAAGGCTTCTGCTCTACCATTGAGCTACACCCGCATTTTCAACCACTTAGCGGCAGTGCGAAGAGGACTTTTTACAGTCTCTTTTACACTTAGCTCGCCTGTAAGGCGGTGTTGATGCGTCGGCCGATTGCCACGACGACGGCCGCATCGTCAACATAGACGCGCCGGATTCGGCCCACATTCGTCTCGCTCCAGGCGACAATGTCAGCGATCTCCCGATCGGTCAGCCCAGCACGGCAGAGATGCGTCACGAAGGTGCCGCGGACGTCGTGCAGGTGCTTGGGCCGATCCTCCTCACCAGCCTCGCGGTAGACAATTCCCGCATGCCGGCTGATCTCCCCGAACCGCTTGCCGAGCGCATCGGCACTCCACGGTCGACCGTAGCTGTTCACCAGCAGCGTCTCGACGCCCATGGCTCGCGGCCGCGTGCGCAGCTCCTCGATGAGCTCGCGCAGCTGCGGCAGGATCGGCACGGCCGCGCGCCGCCGCCGACCGCGACTGCGCTTGAGCGCCTTCCTGACAATCGCATCAGTCCCGCACTCCTCGAACGTGAGAGCGGCGAGGTCCGCCAGGCGCATGCCTGTGAGGGTTGCGAGGAAGAGGCAGTCGATCAGCAGCGGTCGATCCAGCATCAGCGCCGAGCGACAGAAGGCTGCAATATCCTCGTCCGTCCAGATGATCTCCGCGCGATCGGCGCCGCGGTAGAGTTGCGGAATGCCCGATGCGACGTTGACGGAGACCTTAGCCCGCAGCCGTCCCCATTCGAGCAGCCGTGAGAGGACCGTCACTCCGATGTCAGCGGCGCGCGGCTTGGCCTTTTGACTGTCGCGCCATTCAACGACCTTCCCGACCATCCGCGGATCATTCCAGAGCTCGACGCCGTATTTCCCCCACTTGTCCTCGATCCGCGTCAGGGCCGGCGTCCAGGTGTCGCGTGTATTGGGCGAGAGGCCTTCCCACTCCGGCGATCGGCGCCAATCGCGGATCATGCCGCTGAGCGTGCCATCACCAGCCGCGCCAGCCCGGTCGCGCTCTTCCTTGACCCTTTGCTCCAGTTCGCGGCTCAGGCGCGGCTTCGGTCCGCCTTCAATCACCCCAATGCGTGGACCGCCGCGCCAGGCGTAGATGTACCAGCGATGCCCGGCCGGGCCCTTCGCGCGGACGTAGTGGACGCCGATCATTCCAATTCGTCGACCGATCCCACGATCGGCACGCTTTCATCCTGGCCGTTCCGCCGGATGCGCAACACGGGTGCCAGCCCTTCGTCCGGCACGATCTCGATCGGCGTACCCAACAGGGTCCGCTCCTCTTCGCTGGGCAGCGGGTCACCGGCATCGATGTGCTCGCGCTGCTCAGCTGCCTTTCGCACCTTCAGCCAGAGCGATTCGCTCATCTTCCAGAGCTTTGGCTCGGCACCATCGGCAACAACCAGGTGCCAGGCCTCGACCAGATCCTCAGGCGTAACAGGCATTCGCTACAGCTTTCCCGCTCCATCGAGCTCGTCAAACAGGGTGCTCTTCTTCTGCGCGTCGGCCGTGAAGATGCGCACCGTGCCGTCAGGAAGGGCATCGAAGCCGCCGACGTCAAGCCCGGCTCTCTTCGCCGCCTTGATCAGGCGTTCGACATCGGCAGTGCGCGCGTAGGGGCTGCGCTTGCGGCCACCGCGCTCGCTGCCCTCTGTCAGGAAGTGGCCGTGGGCGTTCACTGGTTTGCAATCTCCAGTAGAACGTCGGCATGGCAGGGCTGGTCCGGCGCACACCAACAGCCAAGGTTCTTACCGCGAAGCTTGGCCCTGATCTCCCTTTCGTCAGGGTAGTTCCTGAACTCGAAACTCAGCATTCGCCGGAAAGCCGCGACTGCTTGTTCGGGTGTGTCGATCAGTTCCTGTTTGAACCTGATCCCCCTGCCGCTGCAGACTGACTTTCCGATGGAGTACGGATTGCCCCACTTGCCGGAACGGTCGACCCTGACGGTGTTCGGCGGCATGCGCCAGCCTTTCGCCCGGCTGAGTTGGATGCGCTCTGGCACTACGCCCACCTTCCAGGTCCGAAGTCAGGCGGCGAAGGTCGTTCCTTCGACGTCGGACGCGGAGCACCGGCGGGCGCGAGTTCGACGTATCGCTCGATGAACCGCTCGGCCGCTTCATGCTGGCCCCACGGCACGATCTGGAAGTCGAGAGGCTGCGCCCCCTGGGCCCACGCCCACTGGTCACGATCCGCACTTGCAACCAGGTCACGCTTCTCCGTTGCGAGCATGCGTAGATCGTAGAGCTTGATCAGATCCGGGTCGCTCATTCGAACCTTGAAGCGCTCGAAGTTGGCGCGCTCGCAACGTTTCTCGATAGCCTTGTAGTCGTGGCAGAGCGATTTGAGAGGACCGACCATGTCGCCGCACGTCGGCTCTCCAGCCTCGTGCATCAGCGCGTCATATTCGAACCCAGCCGGAACGGCGTAGGACATCCGAACGCAATGCTCGGCGACGGTGTAGAAGACACGCTTGCCAGTTACCCGGCTCACACTCTGGCCGGCGAAGCGGCAGGCTGCGGCCAAGCCGTAAGCGAAGTCCTCCACCGTGAGAGCGCTATTCTCCGGTTCGGCGAAGTCGAAGTAGGTTCCAGAGCCGAGCATGATCGTCGGGCCCACGATGTGCCGTACGGATGCGGCCTTCAGCTGTTCAAGTCGCGCCATCAGGCCATGACCTCTTCCGAAAGACGGATGGTGCCATTGTCGCGCGTGATCAGACCAGGGCTGGCCAGGCGACTGAGGTAGGTGCCGAATGACCCGCCGCTCGCAGCCATTCCCAACCGGTCGGCTAAGTCCTCTTTCGATAGGTGATGCGGCCAAGCCTCGATCAGCACTTCCGCCATTCTCGACGTGCCGGGCAACTTGGCAGCCCACCAGCGCACGAGCTCGGGTCCGGGTGATGGCGGCAATTCGACATCTCCGACAGCTTCAGCGCCAGTCTGCGTGGCGAAGAACTTCCCATCTCGCTGCTCGATCATGGCGGCAGCCTTCAGGCGGCTCTTGTACGTGCCCCAGGTTCCGCCGCTCCGCTTGTAGCCTGCAGCCGTCGCCCACTGCGCCTCGGTCATTCCGGCCGGGAACACGCTGGCAAGCGCCGCCAGCGGTTTGGCGCATCCATGGGGGATCGAGCCATCGGATTGAACTTCACGCGCGGCGTGAGGCCGTGGCGGAACGCGAGGAACAGCCTTGACCGGCGACGGAACGGCGTCACCCGCCATTTTGCCGACGACAGGGGCAGGCGAGACGCTCTCGATCGCCCTCTCCACGCCATCGATTTCAAGGCTGAGCTGCTCAACGATCTGCTCGACCTTCGGGAAAAGCCGCTGAACGCGATCCAGCGCGCGGCGAATGGCTGGCAGGGTTCCAGCGATGCCGCGGAGCCTCGCCACTTCCTCTCGCTGATCGGGCCAGGCCGGTTTGCCAGCATTCTTGGTGCCAGCGATTTCGCGCTTGAGTAGAGCGATCTCAGCCTTGAGCGTTTTCGGGTCGTTGGCCTTTGCCTCTTCCTCGATGCTGGCGAGCTTTGCCTGCAACTTGCCGAGATCGAGCGGCTTCAGATCACGCCTTTCGATCCGTTCGCCACGGCTCGGGGTGCGTGAGCTGTCAAAGGTCTGCTTGGAAGGAAAGTCCGCGGTGGCCAGCAGCCCGCGTGAAGGCAGCCAGACGACACCTGTGCCGCGTGGTAGCGTCGGCAGGGCAGCATCCATGACGGCCCATTGGCCTTCGTCCGCTTGCCCCTTCACCCATTCGCCGATCGCGCGACGATCCTGCGATGACGTGAGCTTGAAGGTGATGAGACCGTCCACTTGGCTAAGCACATCCTTTGAGAGGACGGCCGGCCGCTGCGTAATTAGCCAGGGGATGAAGCCGCGCACACGGCCGCGCCGGACGATCTGCTCCATCAGAGCCTGAAGTTTCGGCTCTTGGGCCTTCTGCGGCGCCCAAAGATCCGCTTCATCGAAAATGAAGTGCGTCGGGTTGCCGCTCGCGTGGCGATAGACCGCCTCGAGAAACGCCAGCATGAAGCGTCGTTCATCAGACTTTGTGCCGAGACCGCTCAGGCTGACGATGCAGCTTTCGGCCATACTCGCTACCGTTTCGCCAATCAGCTTGCCGGCGCTGGCATTGAGCGGAAGGTCACCATGCTGCCCGCCGAAGATTGGTAGGGTGAACTTGGACGGCGCACCATTAGCCGTCAGGCGAAGCCCCCACCAGACGTCGAGCGGGTCGATGATAACCACACGTGCGGTACTGTTGAGCAACCGCTCTACGCCGACGCCAGCATTGTACGTCTTGCCGCTGCCGCTCGTCCCGATCCAGCCAAGGCGGTCATCGAGCGCTGCCTCTGGAATAGGGTATGTCATCGACGCTTTCCGAACCAGCTGGGCAGCGCCTTCGCACGGTCACCGGCGATATGAACCGCCGCCCAATCCCGTTCCTCGATGCGCTTCCTGTCAGCCGCATAGATGTCGACCGTGGGCGCGGCGCTCGCCGGCACAGCGCGAAGCTTCGCTGCCATCGTTTTACCCCCTCTTCATCACTTCAAGTGGTCGTTGTTCGAGCTCGACGCACTTCGCGTAATCGCGAGCGATGTCAGCCATGATGTCGATCTGGCGGTCCGCCTCGCCCTGACTGAGCTTCCGCTGCGCCACCCAGCGCGGGTAGACGCGCCGGCGGAAGTCGACCTCGCGCTGCGCGGCTGCCCGTTTGTCCTCGTACGTGAAGCCCGCCTGGCTCACGCGAGCGTGCTGGCGCCGCTCTTCAGCGTCCGGAGCACCGAAGAGGTCAGGCACGGCCTTTCCCCTGGATGCTAACGATCTTACCATTCTCGATGCGAGCGTAATGGTTTTCGCTCGCCAGCAGTTTGTAGGAGACGCCGCCGATCGCGACCTCGCCGTTCCCGACGAGTTGGATCAGGCACTCGGTGTCTTTCACGAGCGGAAAGCGCTCTCCGTCGGCGTAGACGTGCTGCTTGTAGCTCTGCCGGCCGGCAATCCCGACCATGACGGACAGGTCGGCCGTTGCAGCGCCCTTCTTGTCGACGGGTGCGCCGACTGGAACTTCACCGCGAGCGATCACGAGATGAACTTCCAGCTGACGAGCAGCGTCGCCTGGTAGACATTGCCGATGACGAACCCGCTACCGAAGATCAGGTAGAAGAGGCCAAGGCGTTTGGCGAAGGTGAGCGCCTTGCGGATCACGATGACGCCTCAACCAGGTGCTTCCTGACAGCCAAGCCGAGCTCGGTCAGCCGGCCCGTTGGCCAGTGAGCCAAGGTGGCGGGAAGCTCGACGTCCTGGACAAGCCAATCGCCTGATGCGCCGCTGAGCGGATAGGCGTTGCGGAAGGCCCGGATCTCGATCGACGTGAGCTCTTCATCGGCGACGCGAGCCGCTTCCTCCATGAGATCGGCCACGCTCATGCGGTCGCTCCCTGCAGTTCCATCGCGCGCTTCGTGCCCGCGTCGACGGCTTCCTTGTGGAGGTCAGGCTTCTCGGTTCTCAGCCTCGCCAGTGCGTTCCCTGACTTCGCCTGCAGCTTCATCAGCGCATCGATGTCCTGGCAGGCTTCGACGTCCTGAACGTACTGCCTAGTCCATTCCTCGGCGGTCTGGCGTTGCCGTGGCGGGGATTCACTCGTGCTAGCATTCGCTGGCGCCGGCGGCGTGCCGCCTTTCGCCCAGGAGGCGAGGAACCGGCCGCTCTCACGCGTGATGGGCCCCTCGCCAAATGCGGGCTTATGCTGCTCTTGAAGCTTCAGCGGGATCGGCACGCCTGGCTGGCCTGGCAGGAGCAACAGCGAGGTCGTGATCTCGTACGGGAAGCGCTTCTCGCAGATTGGCTGCCAGCGCTCGTTGAGCGGACGATCACCGGCCGCGATCACTTCCGTGATGAAGGCTGGCTTGCCCTTCCACATCTCCTGATTGCCGTCGCGATCGAGCTTGGGCTTCTTCAGGAGTTGCATCTTCTCCTCGGCGCGGAGGCAGACGATGATGTGCGGCTTGGCGCGCAGCATCAGGTTCACGAGGCCCTTGTGCGCGCTCTTCGGCTTGATCCACTGCGATGGTGGCTTCTTGCCATCTGCCTCTTCCTGGTTGGCCCAGTCGAGGATCCCGCCTTCGCCCTCGTATTCGTGGCTGAAGCTGTCGACGACGACAACGGCCGCGCCAGCAGCTTCAGCTGCGCGGATGGCCTCACCGTATCGCTCCGGCCGGAATGGCGGATCTAGCTCGGCGTGCATGAACTCGAAGCGATCGGCGTAATGCAGGCCGCGGCGGTTCTCAGTGTCGATGAACGCGATCTTCCCGCCTTCGACCTCGGCTATGCCTGAAGCGAGTTCGAGCGCGGAGAAGGTCTTCCCGGATCCGCTGGCGCCAGCGAGGCCGATGAGCAGCGGAACGCCTTCGCGGCGGGCGGGGCGGAACTGGAAGCTCATGCCGTTGCTCCCGCCGCTTCACAGAGCCGGTTGAACTCCGCTTGCTTCGCCTCAGCCGCGCGCCACTCTCCGCGCTTCTGGATGACCTCGGCGTCGACCAGGCGGCGAGCTTCGAGGATTGGCACGGCCTTGTTGACTGACGCATTGACCGCGTAGCCCATGGCCGTGCTCGTCTCGAAGATGCCCGCCTCGAGGATCTTCGTGGTGTAGCCGCGAGCCTCGCCGTCGCTTTTGTCACGCTTGTGCCAGGCGGCGTGTGACTTCGACCAGATCAAATGGGTGCGCGGCTCGCTCATACGATCCTCTCTTCAGGCGGCACGGGCAGGAGGCCGAAAGCGTCCCGCTGATCGGCGTCCTCGAACGCCTGCTTGTCCTCGATCGTGCGCGGCTTTGGCTTGAAGGCTGCGAGCTCGGCCAGGGCGGCCTCGCAGTCGCCGCTGTCCTCGCGTTCGATCCAGCGCTGTTCGTGCCAGGGCGGCGGGTCGTGCCATGCCGTTTCGCGCCGGTATCCCGGCCACCAATTCCGGTCCGAGCAGAGGCCGAAAAGATTGATTGCGTGCTCGACCTTGCGGTCGGCCATCGCTGCGGCTGCCGGCGTCAGGCGATGCGTCGCCATGGCGTGGGGCTCTTCCGTCTCGGCAACGACGAACAGCAGGTAGGCATGCTCGTCCGCGAGCTCGAGCTTCTTCAGCCCGCGCCGGTAGAATGCATCCTGGATGTCGCAGCCGGTGTCGAACATGACCTTGCGGCCCCAGTTCGCGGGATTGGCCGCAGCGCCGGTCGACTTCAGATCCGGGTAGGCGACGCCGAAGTGAGGCATCCAGTCGAGCCGGGCCCGACACCATACGCCATTATCCTCGCGCCAGATGATCGTCCGCTCCGGAGCGCCATTTTCGAAGGCGCGGGCGGCTTCCTCGTGATGATCGACCTGGCGGCGGACGGCGTCGACCATTGCCTGCGCCTGGACGTATTGGTGACGGAGCAGCGGCGTCAGGCCCGCCTTGCGAGCAGCTTCGCGCGCTTCCTTCGCATCCTTCGTGCGCCAGTCGCTGGCTTCGATGATCTCGATGTCGCTGCCCTTGCCTAGGAACAGCGTGTGGAAAGCGGAGCCGAGGTCGAACTTATCGCTCTCGCTGGGCTCATAGTCCGGGTTCAGCCGCGGATGGTTGAACTTCGCATGCCATGGAGATCGTTCGATCAGCAGCTTAGCGATCGAGGATGACAGCGACGGCGCCGGACACGGGTCCGCGTGATAATCGTCGCAGCTGATGTCATGGACGCCTGGCTGGTCGATTAGAGTGAGCGTCGGATTGTGGTTCATTCCGCCCATCCCTCAAGGAACCGGGAGACGGCTCCGAGCAGCTGGTTGCGCATCTCTGCATCGTCGGCGGCGTCATGCCGGCCGACTTCGGCGTTCTCGACTTCAAGCGCGAGTTTCAGCGCGTCGGCGAGCTTCTCAACAACCTGGACATCGTCGCCGAACGGCGGGCATCGATAATGGGGGCCCTCTCGAACGAACCGAATGAGTTCTGCCGCAGCTTCCTGTGCCTGGTGAGCCGCCGCGAGTGCCATGTCTCGGCTGATCGGATGGAGAGGTTCATCCGACATCGATCGCTCCCGCAAGGATGAGTATCTCGGCAATGATCATGCCCATCCCGCCGAAGAGGAGCGAGCCGAGGGCAGCCAGTTCCAATGCGCGGTCCCACTTGCTCATGAGCCGAGCACCTCAAGCGACCTGTGACCATAGGTGCTGCTTCCGCGCGGCCATTGGATCAGCGAGTAGTTGACGCCCGCCTGGACAACTGTTCCACGCTGCCCTTCCCGAGGTCCCGCGACTCCCCGGACCTTCACGCCCGGCTGTAACGGGCCGTTTACCAACTTCGTCATCGTGCATCCCCCGCGCGACGATCGGCCTCGACGATCGCCGTGGGGTTGGTGCCTGACCTGAATGCGTGACGGTCCGAGGCGGCGGGAGACGTCACCACGAGAGACGTGGAGACGATCGCGAATGCGAGGATGATCGCGTGACAGATGCGGTCCTGGGTGCGCTGCGTCATGCGCGCTCTCCGTTCTGGACGGTAAAGCGCATCGCGGCGCCTGTGCCGCGCTCGCGAACAACAACGGTTTCGCCGTCGACCTCCGCGCAGAGCAGCGGCTCGTTCTCGTTCACGAGCTCGGCGACGATGCGTGCGAGAGAGCGGCAGCGAACGCTGGCCAGCGTGGCCACGGTGACTTCCGGCTCTGGCTGTACGAGTGTCAGAGGGATGCCGTGCTGCGCGATCGAGCGAAGCAGGTCCTGGCGTAGATCGGTCATTGCAGGCCTTCCGCGATGAGGATGAGGACGCCGGCGACAGCCGCAGCGACGCCGAAGTAGGCGGCCGCTTCGAGGGCGCCGACGATCAGGCTGAAGAGGCAGGAGAGGACGCTGGCGACGAAGAGCGCCCAGCAGAGGGCGGTGAGGCCCTTCCACGTGCCAATGACGGTGATGCCTCCGAGCGCGGCTAAGGCGAGAAGCATGTCCATTAGGCCGCCGCCTCGGGCCCGATCGGAGTGACCCGATCGAGCAGGTAGCAGCCAGCTACACCGCTGAGCCAAATGACCGCCGAGTGGCCCGAGAGCACTTCGGCCTTTGACCTGGTGGTCGTGATGAAGCAGTCGCCGCCATCCTTTCGAACACTGACGCGCTGGCCAACGGGATAGCGTGCGATGAAGGCGTCACACTTCGCCTGCAGTTCGGTGGCGTTCGGCGGCCTCATGCCGCTGCTCCCAACGGAACATCGACGTCACGAGCGAGGATGCGGCGACCCTCGGCCGCAGCCTCGATCGCGTCCTCAACGCTGGGCTGCGAACGCGACAGTTCGACGTAGCGGTGGAGTGCTGCAGCGTCGGGATCAGCAGCCGACCAGTCTGCGCCGCTCAGTTGGCAGAGATGCCGCTCGCGGATCTCTTCGAGCCGTTTCGCGCGAGGGCCGGAGAAGCGGTCCCACTTGTCGACCGACTGGCCGAAGTGCTGACGGTACCGGTTCAACCGCGGCGGGTTCCGACGGCAGCTCTCTAGGAGCGTCTTACAATCTGGACGGTCGGTCCAAAGGGGGTGAGGCGACTGCATGATGAGCCGCTATATCGTTGGAAACTTATGACACGTCAACGCAGAAAATAATAAATTTCCAACAGGAACTTCACCCTATCTAAATAGGCGATTTCCTACAGAGGGGGTGATGTGTATGAGAACGAAGATGGAACAACGCTCCGAGTCGCAGCTGCGCTTTCCACTTCAGCAGCCGGCCTGTCCGGCCCAATGTTCGAGGTGTTTTCGATCCTGTGCCGTTGCAATGGCCAAGGCGGTTTGGTGGATGCGCGAGGAGGAGAGGTTGCTACGGGACGCCGCTATGCAGCGCGCTGTTCTTCCCGATGACCTGGCGGAAGCGCAAGCAGCTGTTGAACGACTTCGGCGAGATATTCGGCCCGCCGGCCTGGACGTGCTGGGAGCTCGTCCAGCGCCTCGAAGATCGCCTGCTCTAAAGCTTGTTTACTCGGCACCTGAACCAGCGGCGTGCGAGCCTCATCGCGAAAGAACTCCGGCAAGCTTGAGCCGGCCGCTTCGAGGATCAGCCTGAGATTGTTAACGCTCGGGTCTGAACCGTTGCGGAGGTTAGTGAAAAAGGATGAACTGACCCCCGCAACACGGACCCACTCGCGCTCGCTGTCGATCGCGAGAGGCTTCTCGAGCACCTGTAGCCGACGCGCGATCTCCTTCGCGCTGGCCTTTGCCTGCTCTTTCTTTCCTGGGTTGGACGGCACGTAAGAAATATCCCACGCACCGCGATCGCTGGCTATTTGATAAATTTCCAACAATCTAGGCTTGCTCCGTTGGAAATTTATTATACAAGCGCGAAATGCAGATCGTGACCGACGCGCAACTCCTGGAGCAAATCGAGGCCTTCCTGGTGAAGGCGGACATGGCGCCATCCAAGTTTGGCAGAGACGCCATTGGCGACGCTGCTCTGGTGTTCCAGCTCCGAGACGGAAAGCGCTCGCTGTCCCTGCGCACGGCCGAAAAGGTTGTGCAGTTCATGTCGGACTGGCGCCCTGAAGAGCAACCTCAGGATGCTGCCGCATGACGATCGAGCTTTACGAACGTGTATCCGGCCGCGTGAGCGCGTCGGGTCTCTCGGTGACGGCGGAGGGCGTCGCCGAGATCGACAAGCTGCTGGGCGAGGAGCGCTTCGCGATGAAGCGCCGCGGCTCGGCGAAAGAGGTTCAGGCTTCTCATGCCGCCTCGGTAACCCATCAGGAGGCGCGGGATCATGTCGGCTGAGCCGTCGATCGCTCGGGAAGTCGCGACACGTCAGGAGACGATGTTCGCCATGTTCGTGGGCCCGGGCCTGCATACGAGCCGCGCGGCCCTAGCCGTCGCTTCAGGCATTCCCGAGAGCACGCTCCGCGATTGGGCGCACGGCGCTGCAATGCCGCTGCACGGTGCGTTGGTGCTGTCGAAATTCCTGCCGCCCGCCGCGATCAACATGCTGACCGAGCCCGCTGGCAAGCGCCTGGTCGACGCTGAGGAGGCGGAGGCGAATTGGGACGGCTTCGCCGCGAAGACCGCGGGCCTGACTGCGGAGATCTGTGAAGCTCGAAGCGATGGCGTGATCACTCACGTCGAGCGCGAGCGCCTTCGCAAGAGGACGCGCGAGGTCATCGCTGAAGCTCAGAGCCTGGTCGGAACTGGTTGAATTTGGCGCCACCCAGTCGGGCGGCGGTGGAGGGTAAGACATGCAGAACGTGAGCAGTAGCGCGCGACCGCTTGTCGGCGCGCGGACAGAAGAATTCATCCTGCTGCCCCGCGCTCGACCCGCGCGCGGTCACATGCCCTTTGAGGGTCATCGGACACAAGATGAGGTCCGATTTGACCAGGAGCGGCGAGGGTTCTGATGGAGCCGGTCGACGTCGTCCAGGTGGAACTCGCGCGCACTCGCGAGCGGATCGCCGAGCTTCAGATCGAGGAGCGGACGCTCGAACGCGTTCTACTCGAGCTCGTCTCACATCAGCCCCTACCGCCGACCCCAGCTGACACACCGCCGCCGAGCCAGACATGGCCAGAGTCCGCGAAGCCGGATACTGCTTCGAAACCGAAGAAGCGGGCGATCAACCCGCGCATCACCAAGCGACCGAAGAACGAATGGACTGATGCAGAGGTCGCGCTGCTCTCGGAAAGATACCCCGATGTCGGCCTGACCGGCGTCATCGGGCTGTTCCCCAACCACAGCACGCGCAGCATCAAGACGAAGGTTCAAAAGCTCGGCTTGCGAGCAACGAACACGCCCAAGACAAAGCGGCTATGGACGCCAGACGAAGATGAGATCTTGGCCACCGTCTATCCGACGGAAGGCCTGAAGGGCGTCCAGAAGCGCCTGCCTCATCGAAACGCACAATCGATCTACAACCGTGTAAGCCACGCCGGGATCACGCGTAGTGCTCCACTCGCGCCAGAGCCACTCGCGATTGCCAAGCCTTTGGCACCGGAATCGAAGCCGCCGCCAGCCATCCAGGTGCCGCCAGCGAAGCCTGCCGCGCCGGCACGTGCGAGCTCACGTCGCTCGCTGAGTTTTGAAGAGCAGCTCGCCAAGGTCCAGGCAGGCGCCGGCATCGTCGAAGTCGTGCCGTTCCGCGCTCCATTGCCTGAGCAAACGCTTGGCGGCGTCACGGGAGAGATCAACCTGTGAGCGACTCGATCATCATCATGCGAATGGACGTGGCGATCGACCGTGCCCGCTCTCGTTATCCTGAGAGCAAGCCTCAGTGGTTCTATCTCACGGAAGAGGATTGGGACGATTTCGACGCTGCGAAATCGGCGGAGTGGGGCAGCCAAGTTCACTGCTTCAGCCACCGCGACATCACAATCCGACGCGGGGAGACGTCCCGCCTGCTCATGAAGGGCGGATGCATGGTCAGCGTCCCGAAGCGCTTGAGCCCACGCGTCAAGGCGGCTGCATGAGGCGCCTCATTCACGACCAGCGATGCGACTGCGGCGAGTGTCTCACCCTCGATCGGCGATGGCCGAACGACGGATTTCAACTGCGGCTGCCGGTGGAGCCGCAACGCAAGTCCAGACCACCGAAGGAGAGGTAGAATGCCCCCGAACGGTAACGAGACCCACGCACCCGACTTCAAGCGCATGAAGTCGATCTTCCTCGCCGACATCAAGCCGGCCGAGGAGAAGAACTCGAAGGCCCGCGGCGACCTGTCGGCTGCCTGGAAGGCGATCGAGGACGAGTGCCACTGCAACAAGCGGGCGGCTAAGCTGCTGCATCGCCTCTACAACGAGAGCGAAGAGACGCGGGACGACTTCCTGCGCACCCTCTACGGCGGCATGAAGGCGCTCGAGATCGGCATCAGCCGTGACTTGGTTGACGCCATGAACGACCAGGACGCGCCCGAAATGCCTGTTGTGGCCGGCCGCGGCATGGGCGCCGAGAGCCTCGCAACGGTCCAGTAGTGCCGACCTACGTCGCTCTCGACCTGTCCGTAAAAAGCACGGGCTTCGCCTTCTGGTCTGACGGCCAGGCGAAGCCCGCCTGCGGCACTTGGGCTCTTGCTCCGGGCATCCAGTTTGCTGGGCGCGCCTTCGTGCGCCTGCACCGCAACCTCATGGACCTGCACAAGGTCAACGCCATCAACGAGCTTGTCTTCGAAGAGGCGATCCCCCCATTCATGCTCCAGGGGCATACGAACGCTGAGACGGTTGCCGCTGCAGCCGGCCTCGCTGCCCACTGTATGAGCTTCGCCGAAGCGATAGGCGCTCGCTACCGTCCTGTCGGCATCGCCGCCTGGCGTCGCCACTTCATCGGCAAGATGCCGCGGGGCACGAAGACGCCGGATCTCAAGGCGATGGCGATGAAGCGCTGCCGCGAGCTCGGCTTCGACGCGATCAAGCATGACGCCGCGGAGGCCTGTGGGCTGCTCGACTATCAGCTGAGCGTCGCCGGTGTCACGCCGCCATGGCGCATGGAGAACGCGCTGCAGCAGGAGCTGCTGCCGTGAACGTTCGGCAAAGCAATCTATTCGCCGGGGGTGCGCGCATGGTGCACGAAGAGGCTGTCGAGCTCACGCTCCAGTCGCTTCGAGAATATTGGCCGCGCCACAGCCACGTCGCTGTTGCCTGGTCCGGCGGCAAGGATAGCACCGCGACCCTGACGCTGCTGGTCCACCTGATCGAGGCCGGCGAGTTGCCGCAGCCGGAACGCCTCTACGTGTTCTACGCGGACACCCGCCAAGAGCTGCCGCCTCTGCAGGAGGCTGCGAACGCGATCATCGAGAAGCTGAAGGGCCGCAACTGGATCGAGGTCGTGGTTGTCCGTGCTCCGCTCGACAAGCGCTTCATGGTCTACATTCTCGGCCGCGGCGTGCCGCCACCGAACAACAATACGCTCCGCTGGTGCACGCGCCAGATCAAGGTCGAGCCGATGGCGGCGGCGCTCGAAGAGGCCATAGCGACGCTGCCTGGCACAGCTCTGATGATCACCGGTGTTCGCGAAGGTGAAAGCGCCGTACGCGATGGCCGTATCGCCATGTCCTGCTCGAAGGATGGCGCCGAGTGCGGGCAAGGCTGGTATCAGCAGGTCCTGCCAGGCGCGAAGGGCATCAGAGGACGGATCGCGACGCTGGCGCCGCTGCTTCACTGGCGCGTCTGTATCGTCTGGGACTGGCTTAACTTCTACGCGACGCTGCCAGAGTTCGGGGCTTGGCCGACACGGATCCTCGCCGACGCCTACGGCGGAGATGAGGCGCAGGAGATCAATGCGCGCACCGGCTGCATCGGTTGTCCGCTCGCTTCCAAGGACGTCGCCCTAGAGGCGGTGATCGCGCTGCCTCAGTGGGCCCATCTAGAGCCTCTCCTTGAACTGAAGCCGCTCTATCGATGGATGAGGCTGCCGCAGCAGCGACTGCGCAAGTCTGGCGCCGAGAAGCTCAAGGACGGCTCGATCGCGAAGAACCCCCAGCGCATGGGCCCGCTGACGCTGGAAGCTCGCTCCGAGGCGCTTGAGCGCATTCTCGATATCCAGCGCCGGGCCCGCGTCGACCCCATCAATGCGGAAGAGGAGGCGCGCATCCGCGAGCTGATCGCAGCGCGGACCTTTCCCGAGAAGTGGGAAGGTGACGAACCGAGAGCCGATAGCTGGCTCGACGCGGTCTATCCTGACGGCTCGGTGCAGCCCGTCCTGTTTCGGGAATTTCTTGCATGACCGACAAGCTCCCATCGCCCCTGACGCCGGCGGACTGCGATTTGCGGAGCGTGCCGAGCATGCTCCTCGATGTGCAGCGCTTTCGGGACAGCGATCTCGTTGTACTCGAAGATCCGGAGGCGGTGCTCGCCGCGATCCTCCTATGGGGCGCGGCATGGCACCAGGTGCCTGCCGCCTCACTGCCAGACGATGATCGCATGCTCGCCCAGCTGGCTGGCTACGGGAAGGTCGTGAAGGCCTGGAAGAAAGTGCGCGAAGGCGCCTTGCGCGGCTTCGTAATGTGCAGTGACGGCCGTCTCTATCATCCTGTCGTTGCCGAGAAGGCGCGCGACATGTGGGATGACAAGCTGCGGAAGCGGCATGCCACGCTGCTCGCGACCATCCGCAAGCACAACGAGCGCTATCCAAACAACCGGCTGGACGGTCCGACGTTCGAGCAATGGACGAAGCTCGGACGGCCGGAGAAGATCGCTCAGTTGATCGAAGCTGCGCCAGCAACACCGGGGCCGCTTTTCGATCAATCTGGCGAAAATGTCGCGTGTGACAATTCCGATTTGTCACGCGACCGCGCCGCAAATGTCACGCGTGAAACGGCCTCCAACAGAACAGAACTAAACAGAACAGAACTTAAGAAGAAAGAAACTGAGGTTAGTGGCCAAGCCAACCCTCAGCATTCAAATTCCAACGCCGAGCCAACGCGCGCGAACGGCTTCGAAACTCCGACTGCCGCGTTGTGCTTCAACGAGGTCTGCGCCGCGGCGTCATGGCACCCGCCAGACGACAGCGCTCGGATGGATGCGCTCAGCACGCTGGACCGCTGGCTATTGGCTGGCTTCGATCTTCATCGGGATATTCTGGCTGGCATTGGCAAGGCGCGGCGCAAGCGGCCGAGCGAGGTCACCCGGACGCTGAAGCGCTTCGAGAGCACCATCAAGGGCATCCACGAAGACCGTACCGGGCAAAAAGCGGATCTCTCGGCAGTGGCGCTGTCGGCAGCGGAAATCACGAGGCGAACGGCGCAGTCGCTCTCGGTTGGTGAAGGGCGCCGGTAAGCGTGTTGGGGGTGGAGCGGTGATTGGAGATGAGCTCGGATGGTGTGTTCTGCGCATGGACGGCCGCCACACGCTGCGCCTGGCTGGGACGCTCGCGAAGGATGGCTTCGAGGTCTGGACGCCGATCGAGACGAAGACCGTCCGTGTGACCAGGGCGAACCTCAAGCGGGAGATCATCCTTCCCATCATGCCGAGCTATGTCTTCGCTCGCATTGACCGGCTCATCGACCTGCTCGACCTCTCGGCAAGGCGCATGACGCCGCACATCGGAGCGATCTCGCATGCCAGCTTCTCGGTCATGAAGTCGGGTGAGAAAATCGCCATCGTCGTCGACCATCAGCTCCAGTCGCTGCGGCTTCTCGAACTGAAGCGCTCTCCCAAGCGGCGGTCCACCGTCATCTTCGGCAAGGGCGTCGAAGTCAGGGTCAAGATGGAGGGCGGCAGCTTCGCCGGTATGACCGGTGTGGTGAGACGATCAGAGAACGGTCACACCCTCGTCTGCTTCAGCGATCGATTGACCGTGAAGATGGACACTTCACTTTTGGATTTGTCCGAGATATGCAACGCGAAATCCCGGAATACGGGGTCAGCTGCTCAGAGGGCAGCTTAGGCGTGCATCGCTTGGGGCCCTTGAGGCAGTGCCAACCGCGCCACAGCGACGACCATCAGCGCAGGGTGCGCGAGGGTCGGACTGCTACTGCTATGATCGAACATCAGTGCACGGTGAGCCCATCTCATCGCGCTCTGATCCCGCAGCCCACACTGAGCGCTGATACCGAACTCTCCCCCTTTCGGAACAGAGCGAACTCAGCGCTGAGCTGCGGGACTATTCACGAGGCACCATGGCACGCAAGCCTTGGCATCGAGACCCATCTCAGCCCGATGCCCGGCTCCGCGGTCGCGCTGGCCAACGGCAGCGCAAGCGTCGCCTCGCTCGCACCAATGGCCTCTGCGAAGAGTGCCTGAAGCTCGGCCGCTATGTCGAAGCGACGATCGTCAACCACGTCATCCCACTCGCTCGAGGCGGTGAAGACGTCGACGAGAACACTGAGAACCTCTGCGCCAGGCACGATGAGATCGCCACGGCGAAGCAGTTCGGACGGAAGGTCACGGTGGCGGTCGATGCCGGCGGATGGCCGACCGATCAGGTGGCACCCCGGGGGGCATCGAAAGTCCAGGGGGCTGAGGGCGGACACCGTCCCCCGCCCTAATTTTCCGCAATGTCAGTTTAAAATCCGGGAATTTTCATCATGGCGACTGCCGGAGCGAAGCCGAAGCCGGCCCATTTGCGGATCATCGACGGGACGCACCGGGCCGATCGCCATGGGAACAAGGCCGAGAAAACGGCTCAGGTCGCCGCCACGGCCGACAAGTTTGGCGCACTGATCAAGCCGCGTTCGCTGAAGGGCGAGGCGGCAGCTGCATGGAAGCGGTACATCGAGCCTGCGGACTGGTTGGACGTTTCACGCGAGCCGGCCGCCATCGCATTCTGTGAACTGTGGGCGCAATTCCGCGAGGCGCCGCGCTCGTTCACCGCAGCGAACCATGCGCAGCTGCGCCACTACCTGGCTGAGCTCGGGCTGAGCGACGAACGCAATCGCGGCGGCGCTGGCGAAGGGCAGAAGCGGGATGAGTTCTTCGACGACTGATCGAGCATCCGAATATGCACGCCGAGTGCTCGGCGGATCCGTCGTTGCCGGGCCGCACGTTCGCAACGCATGTCGCCGGCATCTGGACGATCTGAAGGTCGGGTCTGAACGGGGATTGCAATTCGACACGGCTGCCGCCGATCGAGCGATCCGGTTCTTTGAGACGAAGCTGAAGCTCAGCGAAGGCCAGTTCGAAGGCCGGCCGCTTGTACTTCACGAGAGCCAGGCGTTCATCGTCGGCTCGCTGTTCGGGTGGAAGCGCGAAAGCGGAGTGCGCCGGTTCCGCCGCGCGTACATCGAGCAAGGGAAGGGCAACGGGAAGTCGCCGCTCGCCGGCGGAATTGGCCTCTACGGATTGATGGCCGACGGGGAGGCCGGCGCCGAGATCTACTCCGCTGGCGCGACGAAGGACCAGGCGGCGATCCTGTTCCGCGACGCCATCAAGATGCGGAGGCAGTCGCCCGAGATCGAGTCTCGGACGGTGACCAGTGGCGGCGAGGGGCGAGAGTTCAACCTCGCATACCACGCGAAGCAGTCGTTCTTCCGGCCGGTGAGCCGCGAAGCGCGCAAGACAGGCTCGGGGCCGCGTCCGCACATGGCGCTCTGCGATGAGGTCCACGAGCATCCGGATCGCGGGACGCTCGAAATGCTCGAGCGCGGCTTCAAGTTCAGGCGTCAGCCGCTCCTGCTGATGACGACGAACAGCGGCACGGATCGAACGTCCGTCTGCTGGGAAGAGCACGAACACGCAATCAAGGTTGCGGCCGGCAACCGTGACGCCAGAGATGATGACCCCGCGTATCTAGGCGAGGTCATCGACGACACTACTTTCGCGTTCGTCTGTGGACTGGATCCTGACGACGATCCGCTGAACGATCCGAGTTGCTGGGTGAAAGCCAACCCGCTGCTCGGCGTCACGATCACGGAGGAATATCTCGCCGGCGTTGTCGCCCAGGCCAAGGCGATCCCGGGCAAGCTCAACGGCATCCTCCGACTGCACTTCTGCCGCTGGACGGACGCCGAAGCAGCTTGGATGACGCGTGCAGCGCTGGAGCCGTGCTTGGCGGATTTCGACCCTGCCGAGCATCATGGCAAGCGCATTGCGGAAGGCATCGACCTTTCGCAGAACCGGGACATCACGGCGAAGGCTTCCGCGGTTGTCACTGGCAGCATGGACGTTGAAGTCGAAGTCGACGGTGAAAAGGTCACCGTCTCGAAGCCCACTTATGACGCGTGGATCGAGGCGTGGACGCCAGGAGACACGCTCGCTGCACGGGCCCTGCGGGACAAGGCCCCGTACGACGTCTGGGTTGAGCAGGGCCACCTGCAGGCACCGAAGGGCCAGAGCATCCGCTTCGACCATGTCGCGCAGGCCTTGGCGGACGACAGTCGCGACTTCGAGGTCGGGCTTGTCGCGTATGACCGGTACGCATTCCGGCGGTTCGAGGAGGAATGCCAGAGGTTCGGGCTTCAGCTTGAGTTCGTCGAGCACCCGCAAGGTGGCACGAAGAAGGGCAAGCCGAGCGACGCTATGGTTGCGATCGCGGACATGGAAGGCCGGGCGGCGGAAGGTTTATGGATGCCTGGCTCGCTGCGTGAGCTCGAGGACGCGATTTACGAGGGTCGGCTCCGCCTGAGGCGCAATCCGGTGCTGATTTCGGCGATGATGTCGGCGGTCACGGACGAGGATCGCTGGGGCAATCACTGGCTCGCGAAGGAGCGAGCTACCAACAAGATCGACGCAGCGGTTGCGCTGTGCATGGCGATAGGAGCCGCGATGGCAATGGGTACTGAGCCCGTCGGCTCCGTCTACGATACGCGCGGCATCCTCGAGATCGAGGTTGAGTATCTCTGATGGGCGTCCTCGCGACGTTCCGTCAGCTGCTTGCGACATCGGGCCAGGCTGAGCCTGAGGCGCGCTATGGCGACGGCGGCAGCATTGGCCAGTCGGATGGGTGGTTCGTCCGGCTGATCGGCGGCGGCAAAACGAAGGCCGGCGTTCCGGTGTCCGAATATTCGGCGCTCTACCTGCCCGTCGTCTATGCATGCGTGAACCGTATTGCGAACCCGATCGCCAACTTTCCGTTGGAGATCCGGCAACGGCAAGGCGGTGGATCGGTCGCGGTCAACGAGCACCCGCTGTCGCAGCGTATCGGTCTCCGTCCCAACGACTACATGTCATCGCGGACGCTGCGAAAGACGACGCAGGGGCATTCGCTCCTGTGGGGCAATGGCTATCAGGAGATCGAGCGCAATCGTAGCGGCCAGGCCGTCGGACTTTGGCCGCTTCTTCCGGATCGCACCCGGCCGCACCGGATCGATGGCTCGCTCGTCTACCGGACGAACATCGACGGCAAGACATTCGAGATCGGCCACGGCGACGTCGCGCACGTGATGGATCTCAGTCACGACGGCTATGTCGGCTATTCGCAGGTGGCGATCGCCCGGCAGGCGATGGGAATGGCGCTCGCGCTCGAGGAGTTCGGCGCCAAGTTCTTCGCGAACGACATGAAGTCGGGCGGTTTCCTGATGCACCCCGGCCGGTTGAGCCCGCAGGCTCGGCAGAACGTGCGGGGACCGAACGGTGAGGCGAAGGCGTCACGTGAAAGCCCGGCGGCAGCGGTGGAGAAGCAGGGCGGGCTCGACAACGCGCACCGGGTGAAAGTCCTCGAAGAGGGCATGAAGTTCATCTCGACGACGATCCCACCGGAGGATGCACAGTTCCTCGGGACGCGTGAGTTTCAGACGGCCGAGATCGCGCGCATGTACGATGTGCCGCTCGTTATGCTGCAAAGCCACGAGAAGAGCACGAGTTGGGGAACGGGGATCGAGCAGCTGATGCTCGGCTTCATCCGTCAGACGGTAGCTCCGTGGGTCCAGGCGACCGAGCAGGAGTACAACTGGAAGCTCTTCACCGAAGCCGAGCGCGCGAAGGGTCTGTTCGTCAAGTTCAACATGAACGCGGTGCTGCGCGGCGACATGAAGGCGCGAGCGAACTTCTACAAGGCGATGTTCGAGCTCGGGATGACGATCAATCAAATCCTCGCGCTCGAGGACATGAATGGCATCGGCGCAGAGGGTGACATCAACTTCGTCTCGAACAACGTCCAGACGCTCGATCGCGCCATCAATGGAGACCCGGCGCCCGCCGCCGCGTCGACCATCGTTCCCCCGGAGAACGCAGAATGAAGTACATTCATCTCCTCGCCGCCTTCGCGTCCGAATATTGGGCGATGGAGCACGACAAGTTGCTGGCCGTCTTGGACCTCCTCGCCATCCAGGCGAAGGGGGGCAAGTTCACTGCGGAGGAGATCGAGGCAAAGATCGCGCCCCAGACTGCGGCGGCCGTCGCTCGGAAGGAAGGAGCGGTGGCCATCATTCCGCTTCGTGGCATCATCTCGCCCCGTGTCAGCCTGGTGCAGAACAGCTCGACAGGTGGCGGCACAACCGCGGAGGGCTTCGCCAACCAGGTCGAAGCCATGGCGGCAGACGATGGCGTGAAGGCGATCGTCATCGACGCAGATACGCCTGGCGGTAACGTGCTGCAGGTCGATGAGGCGAGCGCGGCCGTTGCTGCCGTCCGGGGTTCCAAGCCGATCGTCGTCCAGGTCAACGGTAATCTCGCGAGCGCCGGCTATTGGATTGGCGCATCAGCTGACGAAGTGGTCATGTCGCCTAGCTCGCAGGCTGGCGCGATCGGCGTCCGTACCGCCTATGACGATCTCACCAGCATG
Source organism: Xanthobacteraceae bacterium (assembly GCA_035690995.1). Classification (GTDB taxonomy): domain Bacteria; phylum Pseudomonadota; class Alphaproteobacteria; order Rhizobiales; family Xanthobacteraceae; genus VAZQ01. The sequence goes on along the minus strand of DASSJW010000587.1, from coordinate 5,735 downwards.
CTCGAGAAGCAGGGCATCAACCGCGAGATCATCGCGGCCGGCAAGTACAAGGGCGAGGCCCTGCTTGGCCCGCTCTCCGATGACACGCGCGCTTACATGCAGAGCCGCATCGATGATTATTACACCATGTTCGTCGATCGGGTGGCGGCGGGCCGCGGTGTCACTTCGGAGGCCGTCCGCAACGGCTTTGGCCAAGGCCGGATGCTTGGCTCCGCGGCAGCGGTGCGCGAAGGCATGGCCGACCGCGTCGCGACCATGAAGGAAACCTTGGCCAGGTTCGGTGTGGCACCTGCCGCGCCGAAGGGCCGTACACTCGCTCCAGAACGCGAGCGCCGGGCTCTCGCCCTCAACTGATCCAACCCGAAAGGGAAGGCTGCCACGCTCGCGCGCCGGCGCGGGCGGTCTCGGCACGTATCCGGCATCTCGAACCTCAAAGGCCTGATGGCCGGGAGAACCCCACATGAAGACATCGATTCTTATGTTGGGCGCCGCGCTGGCGGCGCTCGGCCCCATGTCCGCGAACGAGCGCCGCGCTGGCCGTTATCTGCGCGATCACGAAGGCCACAGCCCCGGACCGCTTGCAACGCTGCAGGCGCTGCGTGAGCGTCGCACTTCGCTCGTCGCCGAACTGCGCGGCATCATCGATGCGGCTGAAGGCGAGGACCGCGATCTGACGGCCGAGGAGCAGTCCACCTATGATGCCAAGAAGGCGGAACTCGACGCGCTCGACAAGCGCATTGCGCGCTTCACGTCCGTCTCGGAGGCCGAAGCTGCTGGTGCGACGGTGGTTCCGGCTGCCGCTCGTAGCGCGGCGCCCGGCGCGCCTCCGGGTCCGCATGCCGCCACCGAGTTCGCCAACCTGGGCGAGTTCATGCACGCCGTCCGCTTCAACCGCGACGACGCGCGCCTGAACTGGGTTGAGAACGCCGCCGCACCTGAAGGTGGCGAGATCGGCGCTGAGATGCGCATGGACAACGATACGCAGGGCGGTTTCATGATTCCGCCGCAGCTGCGGTCGACGATCCTGTCCGTCGCGCCTCAGGATGCGCTCGTGCGTCCGCGCGCGAACGTTATCCCGGCTGGCAGCCCGCCGGATGCTGGCATCACGATGCCGGCGCTCGATCAGAGCGGGGCCAATCCTTCGAACATGTTCGGCGGCGTAGAGGTCCAGTGGATCGGTGAGGGCGAGGAAAAGCCGGAGACGGACGCTGCGCTCAAGTCGGTCACGCTGACGCCGCATGAGGTCGCCGGCACCATTACGGTGACCGACAAGCTGCTGCGCAATTGGCAGGCAGCAAGCTCGTTCCTTGAGAACCTGCTCCGCGGCGCGGTCAACCAGGCAGAAGATTACGCCTTCCTGCGTGGCACCGGTGTAAACCAGCCGCTCGGCGTACTGAATGCCGGCGCCACCAAGTACATCAACCGCGCGGTGGCCAACCAGGTCGCCTATGCGGACCTGGTCGACATGGTTGCCCGTCTCCTCATGCGCGGCGGCACGAGCCCGGTCTGGTCGATCCCGCAGGCTGCTCTCCCGCAGCTTGCGAAGATGACGGATCCGGAAGGCCACTACATCTGGGTGCCCAATGCTCGTGACGGTTTCGCCGGCACGCTGCTCGGATATCCGGTGCGTTGGAACAACCGCGCGCCGCTGCTCGGCAGCAAGGGCGACATCATCCTGGCCGACTGGTCGTACTACCTGATCAAGGATGGCTCGGGCCCGTTCGTCGCCGCTTCGGAGCACGTCAAGTTCACCCAGAACAAGACGGTCGTGAAGATCTTCTGGAACGTCGACGGCGCGCCCTGGCTGCAGGCCCCGATCAAGGAAGAGAACGGCTGGGAAGTCTCGCCCTTCGTGGGGCTGGACGTGCCTGCCTGATCGTAATCGGCCCGGCTCCGGCCGGGCCACCACCTCACGGAAAGAGAAGAGGAGTTCGCCATGCGCGATCTTGCCAATCACATCGAGGTGCGCCGCGCGATCAGCCCGGCCGCCGCAGTTACTGACAACACGCCGTTCGTCTCGCAGATCATCGATCTCGCGGGTTTCGATCAGCTCGTCTTCGCGATCAATCTCGGCGCGCTTGCCGATGCCGATGCGACGTTCACTGTTCTCGTGGAGCACGGTGACGCCGCCAATCTCAGCGACGCTGCAGCCGTTCCCGATACCGGTCTGACCGGTACCGAGGCTGCTGCAGGCTTCACCTTCGCCGAAGACAACAAGGTTCGGAAGATCGGCTACGTGGGCAGCAAGCGCTATGTGCGCCTGACGGTCACGCCGGCCAATAACTCGGGCAATGCCTTCGTGTCGGCGATCGCGATCCTCGCGACGCCTCGCTACGGCGCGCTCAACTCGCAGTCGTAACTCGATCCGGCGGGGGCTTCGGTCCCCGCCGCATGACTGGAGGGATACATGCCCAAGATCATCAATGAGTTCGTCGATGCGCGGAACGGCAATCGCTATGGCCCGGGCGACGAAGACAAGATCGATCCCCCGCTGACTGACGAACAGGTCCAGCGTCTGACCGATGCTAACTGTCTCGAGGCGAAAAGCGCGCGATCTCCGCGCGTTGCGGCGCCAGTCGCCGAAGCCGCCCCAGAGGTCGAGAGCGCTCCTGCTGCGGAAGAGCCGGCCCCAGCACCCGCTAAGTCGAGCCGCCGCCGCCGCGACTGATGCGTTTGCTTGTCATCACCCCGCCTGAGCCGCTGATCACTTGGGATGAGGCGGATGCGCAACTGAACCTGTCTGGCGATACGTCGGAACAGGGATTGGTCGAGCTTTATATCAAGGCCGTTAGCGCGCATCTCGATGGCCCTGAGGGCTGGCTCGGACGTGCTGTCGGCGTGCAGACGCTTGAGGCGCGCGGCAGATACTTCAGCGAGAGCGAATTCGACCTTCCTCGCCCGCCCGTGATCTCGGTCACGAGCGTCAAATATCTGGACACCGAAGGCGTGGAGCAGCTGCTCGACAGCGAGATCTACGAACCAAGGGGGGACACAATCGTACGGGCTCATGGCAAGAGCTGGCCCGCCGTGCGTTCGGACGCTGAGAGCGTCAGGGTGCGGTATCAGGCCGGCTACGCCGAGGTGCCATGGCCCATCAAGGCGGCAGCGATGCTGATGATCGGCGACCTTTTTGCCAACCGCGAAACGGTAACTGACCTGCAATCGAGCCGGATCGTCATGTCCGCGACGGTGGAGTCTTTGCTCAGCCCTTATCGGATTTGGGCCTGAGATGATGTTCTCGGCCGGGCGGCTGAAGGACCGTATCCGGATTGAGCGACCGGAAGCCGACGACAGTTTCGCGGGAGCCGGATCCGGCAGCTGGGCGCTTGTCGCTACGGTAAAGGCGGAGGTTCGGGACATGCTGCCCAGCAAGGGCGAACGCCTGGCCCAAGGTTTCAACGTCGCAACTCGGCCGGCACGCGTCCGCATACGCAAGCGTCCTGGCATCACTTCGGAGATGCGCTTCGTCATGGGCGCCACAGTGGTTGGCGAGGAGGTCAATTACAGCGGCGCCCGCATCATGCAGGTGGTCGCGGGACCAGCCGAGATCGGCCGGCATCGCGAGGGCCTTGAGTTCATGGTCGAGGAATATCGGCCGGCCGGCAACGGGGCCTAATGGTCACCGTCCGCGGTCGTGACGAAGTCCGGCGGTTCATCGCCAGCCTGCCTGGCCAGTTCGAACGCAAGGTGCTGCGAGGTGCTGGCCGGGCTGCTGCCAACGTCATCGCCGACGAGGCGCGCGATCGGTGCATCTCGTCTGCCGTGAAAGGCTCGATCAAGGTCCGCGTCGATGCGCCTGAGGGGCGGGTGCTCGCCAAGGTCCAGACGAAAGGCAAGGGCGCGTACATCGCCCCTTGGCTCGAATACGGTACTTCTGAGCATTTCATCAGCGTTGATGCGAGCCAGAGCGGGGGACGCACGGCTGGCAGGATCAATTCGCTGCACAAGGCTGGCTCGCTGGTCATCAACGGTGAATTCGTCGGTGACACTGTGCTGCATCCCGGCGCAAAGCCGTTTCCCTTCCTGCGCCCGGCATTGGACGTGAAGGCCGGTGAAGCAATCGCCGCGGCCCAGAGCTACATCAACAGCCGGATCAGCCGCTCCGGCATCACCGGCTCCGACGAGCCTGCAGGGGACGAGGCGTGACCGGTGCGGACATCATCGGCGCGCTGCTGCGCGAGGATCCTGACGTCATCGAGCTCGTGCCGGTCGCAAGGATCAAGGGCGGGCGCCTGCCGGAGAACATCGCCCTGCCAGCTCTGCTGGTGAAGGTCGTAAGCACGGTCGAGCGGCAAAAGCTGAAGCGCTCGGGGCTCATCCGGACCGTCGATCGCGTATCCGTCATGGTGCGCGCAGGGAGCTACGAAGATCAGCGGAGCGCAATGCTTCTCGCTCGAGCTTGCTGCGCCGGCCGGACTGGCGAGGTCGCGGGCGCAAAGAGCGTCTCGATCCTGACTGCTGGCGCCGGCCCGGAGATCGATGGCCCCGGCAACAGCTTCGAACGCACCCAGGACTTCCGCGTCAGCTTCGACGCCTGATCAGGAGAAATGCGATGACCACACCTGCCCGCAAGAAGGCGCATATCGTCAAGTCATTCACCGACGCCGGCACTGGCGAAAGCTTCAAGGCCGGTGATCAGCCGCTGCTCGATCCCGGTGCCTTCGAAAATTACAAGGCGGCTGGCTTGGCGCGCGTTCCGGATGCCACGAGTGCTCCGGCAAAGCCCAAGGGTGCCGCCAAGAGCCGCCCCAGTTCCTCGCGCAAGCCCGCGGCGCGTCCCGCAACCGCCAAGTCGTCGACAGCGAAAGCGCCGCCGGCTCCGAGCGGAGAGACAGCGCCCAGCGCTTAGCAATTCGGCCCGTCCGACGGGTCGGATGTTGCCGGCTAGCCCGGCTCGCCACCAAGGAGAAAAGAAATGGGTTCCACCACTGCGGCGGGCTCGGCGCTCGCCATTTCTGCGGCACATCCCGCCACCGAAGACGAGGACGGCTACGACGCCCTCACGTACACCGAGATTGGCCAGATCGAGAAGATCGGCGGCATTGGCTCGGTCTTTGCGAAGGTCGAGTTTCAGCCGCTGAAGGGCCCGAAGCAGAAGCACAAGGGCTCGGTCGACTACGGCTCTCTGCAGCCGTCGCTGGCGCACGATGACGACGATGCCGGCCAGACTCTCCTGCGCACGGCCGCGGACAACGCCACCTCGGCGCTGTACTCGTTCAAAGCGACCTACCCGAGCGGCGCGGTTCGCTACTTCCAGGGCCGAGTCTTCGGCTATCCGGAAAACATCGACGGCGCCGACACGATCGTCATGGCCGCGCCGACGATCGAGATCTGCACGAAGATCGTGAAGGTCGATCCTGCCTAATCCGAGATCCGGCGCCCGCGACGCCGGTCTTCCTTATGCGTCAGCTCGTACTCGCCATCGCGGGATGCGGGCGCGGGCTGGCGCACCTTCCCGCGAAAGGTTCGAAATGTTCGACATCACTTCCGAGGCCGTCGCCGATACGGCCACCATCCACGTCAAGAATGCCGCCGGTGAGCCGCTTTACGCCGATGCCGCTCGCGAAAAGCCCGTCGAGATCGTTGTGCACAGTCCTGGCAGCAAGGCTTATGGCGCGGTGGAAGCACGCCAGTCGGCCCGCGCGCTGAAGCGCATGCAGGACAATGATGGCAAGATCACGCCTCCGACGGCCGAAGAGCGCATCAAGGAGACGGCTGAGGATCTCGCCGCCCTG
>DASSJW010000586.1:0-2819 GCA_035690995.1 Xanthobacteraceae bacterium | reverse complement strand
GTCCTCAGCCGTGCCAAGCCCGGCGCGGCATCGGGCCAGCCATCGAGCCGGTGCCAGCCGAGGTTCAGATCGCGCGCGATATGTTCCTCCAGATTCAAAATCCCGAAGCGCGGCAGGATGCGGTCGAGATTTCTCCGGTGCAGCACGTCGAGCTTGCTGAACGGAATGCGCCCAGCACGCACCTCCTCCATGCCGGGCTGGTATTCGTCGCGCCACGCATCGGCAAAGGCGAACCAGTCGAGCGCGTGTCCACGCGGCTTGAGAATGCGCTCGGCCTCGCGTGCGATGCCGGCACGCCAGTCGACCAACGTGCCGAACACATCGAAGAACAGCGCCTTGACGGACATGACGCGCCGTCCGCTAGCTGCCGCTCATGATCCCGCCGGCTCCATGCCCTTGGACTTGAGCACATCGGCCGCGGCCGGACCCGAGAGCGTCTTGAGCAGCGCCTTGGCCGCCTCGCTCTCCTTGCCATGAGCGCCTAGTCCGGCGGCGTAGACCGTATAGTTCTGGATATCGGCGGGCAGCGGCCCGACCAGCGTGACACCTTTCACCGGCAGGATTTCACTGATCTGATGAATGCCCAGTTCGGCTTCGCCCCTGGCGATGTGCTCCGCGACCGCCCCGCCCGGGATCAGCTTGGCCTTCGGCTTGACCTCGGCGGCGACCCCGAGCCTGTCGAGCAGACCGGCGACATAGATGCCGCTCGAGCCGCCGGCGGCGGGGTCGATATAGGCAACCGACTTGGCCGCGAGCAGCGCCTTCTTGAACGCGTCGACCGAACTGATATCCGGCTTTGGCGCGCCCTCCTTGACCACCACGCCGACTCCCACGCGACCCAGATTGGTCCGGCTGCCGGCGACGAATTTGCCCTTGCTGGAAAGGTCGTTGACGGCCGCCGGCGTGAGCACGGCGAGGTCGAACACTTCGCCGCCTTCGATCCGCTTGGCCAGCGCTCCCACCGTATCATTTTGCACGATGACCTTGTGCCCGGTCTGCTTCTCGAAATCGGGCACGAGCATCAGCAGCACCTGCTTGAAGGCGCCGGCCGTGAGCACCTTGATCTCCGCTGCCGCCGCGCCGCGCGGCGCGCCCGCGGCCATGAGTAGGATCGCGGCGCTCAATACCGTCATTCTCATCTCGTCCTCCATTGCCAGCGCGCATCTTACAGCAGACGGCAAAAGATCAGCGATGTTGGGATGATCGGGCGCCGGCCAGGCGTGTGCATGCCGCTGGTGCCCGCCTACCAGCCGGTTCCAAACCCTCATTTCGCCGCGCAATGGTGCAATGCAATATCCGGGACTGTGCGCTGCGCCTGGGGGCGTTTATAGTTCCAAATCAAGGAGTTGATTCGCGGCCGGGGACCGCGTTCAATTCCCCCGAAGTGGCCTGTCCACCACGTCAAGGTGCGGAATCGAAATCTGCAACCGTCCGCCGGGAACCAAGGAGCGCTTTTGTTGAATTAGTCGATCGCCGCGCCGGGACAACGAAAGGGATAACCCATGTTCCGAAGCCTTGCACGGCTTGCGCTGGCCTTTGCTACATTCGTGCTCGTCATTCCCGATACTTCCGCTCACGACAGTTGGATCTCGCGCGGTGGACATCGCAACGCCGCCGGCGAATGGTGCTGCGGCGAGGGCGATTGCTTCGTCATCCCGAAGGAACGCATCATGATGACCGGCGAAGGCTACGTGATCATCCACGGCCCGCTCGCCGGCGTCGGGCCGCAGCAGTATGAATCGATACCGTTCAACGAGGCGCAGCCCTCGCCCGATGGGGAATTCTGGCGCTGCAAACGCCCCGACGGAACGCGCCGCTGCTTCTTCGCCCCGCCCCCGGCCACCTGAGACGCCGGCTTCTTGTTGCTTGTTGCCGCTGGTCCAACCGCCCGCGGCAAACGTCAGCGACCAGCCACGCGCAGTTTCGCGGGAACACCGTCCTTGCCCCTCTCGTTACCCCGATAGTCGGGTCAACAACGGAGGCAAAGATGAAGAAGATGTCCGGCAAGCGGGTGGCGATCCTCGCCACTCACGGATTCGAACAGGCGGAACTTGAGGTTCCGCTCAAGAAATTGAAGGACGCCGGAGCGACCGTCGAGGTGGTGTCGCCGGAGAAAGGCGAGATCAAAGGTTGGGATTCAAAAGACTGGGGTCACCCGGTGAAGGTCGACCGCAATCTCGCCGAGGTGTCTGCCGACGACTACGATGCAATCGTGCTGCCCGGCGGCCAGATCAATCCCGACCTGCTGCGCGTCAACGCCCAAGCGCTCGCATTCATTCGTGCGTTCTTCGATCAGAAAAAAGTCGTCGCCGCGGTCTGCCATGCGCCATGGTTGTTGATCGAGACCGGAATCATCAAAGGGCGCAAGGCCACGTCGTATCGCTCGATCAAGACCGACGTGATCAATGCCGGCGCCAAGTGGGAAGATTCCCCGGTCGTGACCGATCAAGGGGTGATCACCTCGCGCCAGCCCAGCGACCTCGACGCCTTTTCCGCCAAGATCATCGAAGAAGTCGCCGAAGGCCGTCACACCCAGCGAAGCGCCGCCTAGCGGCACAGTATCGCCTGCGCGCGCCCGTGGCCCCGCCGGGTTGACCACGTTGCGCGGCGATTGGCTGGCGCCGCCGGCACGTGTTACCACTTGCCGATGCCGGCATTGATCCTCCCGCTCGTCGAGGTGATGGCGTATCTGCCTGTGCGCGGCGCGTTGATCGGCCTCGATCTCGGGACCAAGACCATTGGCGTTGCGTCGAGTGATCCCGACCGCCGATTGGCGGCCGGAGTCGAAACCATCACCCGCAAGAATTTCTCCGCGGACG
>DASSJW010000585.1:0-11107 GCA_035690995.1 Xanthobacteraceae bacterium | reverse complement strand
CGCTGGTCCGCGCCGATCTCGCTGGCGCCAACCTCAAAGAAGCCAATCTCAACCTCGTTGACGCCAAATGGGCCGATTTCTCCGGCGCTGACCTGACCGACGCGCTCCTGTACGAGGGCGACTTCGCCAGCGCCAATCTGGCCCGGGCGAACCTGCAGGGCGCGCGGCTCGGACGCGCGCGGCTCAATCAAGCCAATCTCGAAGGCGCCAACCTCGTGCGCGCCGATCTGCGCGGCGCCCGGCTTGCCGGCGCCAAGCTCAGGGGCGCCAATATGCGCTTGGTCAAGCTCGACAATCAGAACCTGCGTGGGATGGATCTCGCTGGCATCGACTTCACCATGGGCGACATGGTGGAGGCCGACCTCACCGGCGCCGACCTGCGCAACGCCAACCTTGCCGGTGTTGATCTGTTCGGCGCCAAGCTCAATGCCGCCGATCTCCGGGGCGCCAATCTCGAGGGTGCAAATCTGGGTAACGCCATCCTGACCGACGCGCTGATCGAGGGCGCCAAATTCGAAGCCGCAATCATGCCCGACGGCAAACGGGCCGAATAACAACCGATCTTCAACAAGATGAAATGGAGCAATGCATGCGCAAGCGCGGAAACAGCAAGGAGTGGCGCCCCGAGCACGCCGCCGCCAACGGCATTCTCAACCGGCGTGTGTTTCTCGAGGGTGCGCTCGTCGCCGCGGCGGCCGGCGCGGGGTCGACCGCTGCGGGAGCTGAACCCTTGCCCGTGCCAAGCTGGATGAAGCAGCCCGGGGCAGGATTCTCCGCCTATGGCCAGCCGTCGCCGTTCGAGAGCAAGGTGGTGCGGAGCATTGCGCCGGCGCCCAATCCCGCAACCCAGGGCATCGGCACGGCGCGCACGCCGCTTCAACTGCTGAACGGTACGATCACCCCGAACGGCCTGCACTTCGATCGCAGTCACTCAGGCACGCCCAACATCGATCCCGACCAGCATCGGCTGCTGATCCACGGCCTGGTGAAACAGCCGCTGGTGTTCACGCTCGAGGCGCTGTCGCGCTATCCCATGCAGTCGCGCATTACCTTCATCGAATGCGCGGGGAATTCGGGCGCGCTGAACACAGCGCAGGCGCAGCCGGGCAATGCACAGGCGATTCATGGCCTGCTCTCGTGCGCGGAATGGACCGGCGTGCGGCTTGCGACGCTGCTCGAAGAGGCCGGCGTCGAGCCGAGCGCGAAATGGGTGGTGGCGGAGGGTGCCGATGCGGCCGCGATGAGCCGCAGCGTGCCGCTGGCGAAGTGCATGGATGACGCCCTGGTCTGCCTCTATCAGAACGGCGAGCGGGTACGGCCCTCGAACGGCTATCCGATCCGCCTGCTGCTGCCCGGCTTCGAAGGCAACATGAACGTGAAATGGCTGCGCCGGCTCAAGCTCACCGAGGGCCCGGTGATGGCAAAGGACGAGACCTCGAAATACACGGTGCTCCTGCCGGACGGAAAGGCCTGGCAATTCGTGTTCCCGATGGAGGTGAAGTCGATCATCACCCATCCCTCGCCCGGGCTCGCATTGCGCGGTGCCGGCTTCTACGAGATCGCCGGCCTGGCGTGGTCGGGGCAGGGCCGCATCCGCCAAGTCGAGGTGTCCGCCGACGGCGGTAGCAGCTGGGCGCCCGCCGTCCTGCAGGAGCCGGTGCTGTCGAAGGCGCTCACGCGTTTTCGCGTCCCTTGGCAGTGGAGTGGAGGGCCCGCCATCCTGCAAAGCCGCGCCACCGACGATACCGGCCGCGTGCAGCCCACCCGGTCGCAATTCGTGGCGGAACGCGGGCTGCGCGGCCAGTATCACTACAACGCCATCTCGAGCTGGCGGATCGACGAGAAAGGGGAGGCGAGCAATGCGTTCGCTTGATCGGGCCGGCGCCCGCACGTTGGCGATGCTCACCGCGGCGATGATCTGTGCCGCAGCGCCCGCTCTCTCGGCCGATGGTGCTCGTTTTGGCGCCCCGATCGCCCCCGGCGACCTGTCGTCCTGGGATATCAGCATAGGCCCCGACGGTGCGGGGCTTCCTCCCGGCCGCGGAACGCCGGCGCAGGGCGAGGCGGTCTACGCCGCGAAATGCCAGGCCTGCCACGGCGAGAAGGGCGCCGGCCGGCCGAACGACGTGCTGGTCGGTGGCTTCGGCACCATCGCCTCCGACCGACCGGCGGTGAAGACGGTGGGAAGCTATTGGCCCTATGCCACCACCCTGTTCGATTACATCCGGCGGGCGATGCCGTTCAACGAGAGCAAGTCTCTGACCAGCGACGAGGTCTACGCGGTCTCCGCCTACATTCTTCAGCTCAACGGGGTGATTGGCGCCGATGACGCGATGGACGCGCAGTCGCTGCCCAAGGTGAAGATGCCGAACCGCGATGGCTTCATTCCGTTCCCGCGGTGATCCGTCACCCTGAGGTGCGAGCCCCGCTTGGGGCGAGCCTCGAAGGGCGACGGCCCGTCTCGGGCCACTGATCACTTCAGTGTCGGGGTCGGCGCGTCATGACTCCGAGACGTTTCAAATGAGAGAGATCATCAAGGTGCCGGCGTGAGTGAGAAGAATGGCGCCTTCGTCTATATGCTCTGGTGTGCCGACGGGTCTTACTATGTTGGCACGGCCACTGGCGATGACCTGACTCAGCGGATTGCCGAGCATAATTCAGGAGCTTACCCAGGCTATACGTCTACGCGGCGTCCCGTACACCTCGTGTGGTCGGAACATTTTGCTCGCATCACCGATGCAATTGCAGTCGAACGCCAAGTGAAGGGTTGGACACGCGCTAAAAAGGAGGCCTTGATTAAGGGCGATTGGCGACAACTTCAGCAGCTTTCGAAACGCCGTGGCGGGCTCACTCGATGATGAACAAGTGGTGCAGCCGCCCTCCTCTGACCTGCGATTCGGGGGCCGTCGCCCTTCGAGGCTCGCCCTAGCGGGCTCGCACCTCAGGGTGACGGATTAGGGATCGATCTCTTGTAGCTGGGATCGAGAATCTCGAAGCGGGTCGAGCTCTCGAATGCACCCGCGCGATATTCGCCGGTCACGGGATCATTGTCGCTCTGGCCGGGTTTGCGCAGAAAGCGTGTCTCTACGATCAGGTGGCGCTCGGGCGTGGTTTTTTCACAGTGTTGCTTGATGAAGACGCCGCCGACCGGCGTCTCACCCTCCGCAGGAGGAAAATCCGTACAGGTCCACCCGTCCGGTTCGTAACGGTTGATGACCGCAAGGCGCAACAGGTGCGCCATGCGGCGTTCATGGGACGGTGCGCGCGGATCGGTGACGAACCGCAGCATGCGCAGCACCCCGTCGCGATCGAACAGCGCCGACAAGATTACGGGATGTCCGGCCACCCTGGTCCCGGTTTTGCCGCGCGCGTAGCGCGGCTCTTCGATGGCCTTGCCGATGTACTCATCCTCGTCGTCGAAGCGAGCATAGACTTCGTGCAGGCCATTGTCTTCGACCCGGCACTTCCTGAATTCCGACCAATCCTCGAGCTTCTGCCGCGGCGGGCCGCCGTTGCTCCCGCAGGCGAGATCGCCAAAGCCGTCGAGCGTCATCGACTGCGCCTTGAGGCCGAGCTTCAGGCCGCGGATCTCGCCGGGATCGGGCCTGCCCTGTGTCCAGGCCGGGGAATGCGCGAGCGCCGCAATGAGTACGCCCGCAAGACACCAGGCGTACCGTCGCAAGCGCGTCACTTCTTCATCGGCTCGCACTGGCGCGTATCCTGGCCCCAGAAGTCGACGCAGTCCTCGTACGTCGCCGGCCCACGTCCGACCGCCTTGGCGAAGAGATATTTGACCACGGCGTCGATCTCGCGCGGCTGCAAAGATTCGCCCAGCAGGGGCGCGTCCTTGCCGAGCTCCGCGCGCGTGACGCCGTAGCAGCGCTTGTCCGTGTAGGCGTACTGATCGTGATAGGGCATGCCGGTGCCGGGCCGGCCGCATTTGACCACTTCGGCGAACTGTTCAGGCGTGAGCGCGGTCTTGCGCAGCGAAAGGGCGATCCCGCCATAGCCGGTGTCGCCCGAGGCGTCCCACTTGTGGCAGAACTGACAATTCGCTTTGACCTTGTAGATTTCCTTGCCGTATTCGAGTGCGCGCGCTTCCTCCGGAGAGAGCGAGGCCTGCGCATGCGCGGGCATGGTTGCGGCGGCGAACAGCGCCGCCAGAATCGCCGCGGCGAGCGCCAGGTTTCCGGTTCTCATGGGATGAAACGCCGGCGCAAGATGGCGCCGGCGCGCATGGTTGGGCAATGGTTCACTGTTGTTCGAACACATACAGCATGGACGCCGTTGCCGTGTTCTTGAGTTCGGGTGCGTTCTGCCAAACGTTGAGCGCTTGGCGCGATCCCACCAGAACGGCGACGTACTGCTTGCCGTTGACGGAATAGGTCACGGCCGGCGCATTGATGCCGGTGCCCATGTTGAAGCTCCAGAGCTCCTGCAGGGACTTGGCATCATAGGCCGAGAACGTGCCGTCGTAGTGGCCCAGGAAGACCAGATTGCCGGCAGTCGCGAGAGCGCCGCTGTAGTTCGGATATTCGAGCTTCAACCTGGCCTTGGTCTCGCCGGTGGCCGGATCCAGCGCCTTGAGGCTGCCGTAGAGACGCTCGGTCGGTCGGCCTCCGCCGCCCGCGAACCGCTCGCGCGGCTTGATCGGTCCGCCCTGGTCGACGAAGTCCTTCTGCTCGACGGTATCGATCGTGTTGCAGCCTTCGATCGAGGGAATGTAGAGCAGATTGAGCTCGGGATTGTAGGCCCCGGGCTCCCAGTTCTTGCCGCCGTAGTGCGACGGGCACAGGCGCCCGCTCGGCGCGCCGGTGCGCGAGCCGTGACTGCCAGGGGCGTATTGCTGCACGTCGGTGTTGGGGTTGTAGTTCAGCGGCCGGCCGGTCTTGGGATCGAGGCCGGGCGTCCACGTGAGCTGATCGACGTATTGTTTGCCGGCGACGAAAGAGCCGTTGGTGCGGTCGAGCGCATAGAAGAAACCGTTGCGCGCGGCATGCACCACGAGCTTGCGATCTTCGCCGTTCACCTTGGCATTGATGATCGGGTGCTCGGAAATTTCGTCGAAGTCGTAGGGATCGTTCGGGGTATATTGGTAGCCCCACTTGATCTTGCCGTCGGTCGCGCTGAGCGCCAGCACGCTCGCGGCCCACTTGTTGTCGCCGGGCCGATATTCGGGGTCCCAGTCGGGACCGGCATTGCCGATGCCCTGGTAGAAGGTATCGGTTTCAGGATCATAGGTGGCGGTTTCCCAAACCGACGCGCCGCCATGCTTCCAACGTTCCTTGCCGTCCTTCCACGTCTCGTTGCCGGGTTCGCCGGCGCCGGGAATGGTGAAGGTGCGCCAGGCCTGCTTGCCGGTGTTGAGGTCGGTGGCGTCGATCCATCCGCGGATGCCGAACTCGCCGCCGGCGCTGCCGACAATCGCGAGGTCGCGCACCACCAACGGGGCCAGCGTGAGCGTCTCGGCAATCGCAGGATCCGCGACCTTGCGCTCCCACACCATCTCGCCGGTCGCCTTATTGAGCGAGAACATGCGGCCATCGAGCGAGATCGAGATGATCTTGTCCTTCCACAGCGCAACGCCGCGATTGTTGACACCGCAGCAGGCGACGTCACCCGCCCAGGCGCGGTCGGTGCCGGGGTCGAACTTCCACTTGATCAAGCCTTTCTTGCCGCCCGAGACGTCGATGGCGTAGACCGAGCCCCAGCCGTCGGTGACGTACATCATGCCGTCTTCGACGATGGGAGTGGCCTGCAGGTTGCCGTGTTTGTAGCGGCCGCCACTCTCGTACCCTCCCAGCGCCACGGTGAAGGCGACCCTCAGATTCTTCACGTTCTCGGTATTGATCTGCTTGAGCTGCGAGAACCGCCAGCCTTCGTAATTGCCGTGGTGCAGCAGCCAGTTGTGCGGTTCCTTGCTCACGTTGAGCGCGCGCTCGTGGGTCATATCTGCCGCTTGCACGGGCGTGAGCGCAGTCGCCGCGAGCAGCGAACACATCAGGGCACCAGCGAAAGCCAGAGTCTTCATGGCGGTCCTCCCGTCATCGCCGGTGCGTATGGCCCGGCGATTTATTCGTTGTTGCTGGCGTGCTGCATTGCCGCGAATGCCGCCCCAGTGGGCGAAGCGTAGTCCTTGGTGCAATCAGCGGTCAATATCTCGTCGCTGCATGGCAGAGCCGACGACCGTGGCCCGGCGCGAGCGCTCGCATGTGCGAGGCCGGTGTCGCGGGTGCGGGCGGCCGCGCGCCGGGATCGACTGGAACCGCGCCATGTGGGAAGGCGCCCACGGATCATCAGCGCGTACAGGAGGTCAGTTCTTTCTCCTCGATCGAAAAAATCTCGCCTGCTTCCACTTTGACGTTGCGTACCAGGCAGGAACGGCCGCTGACGTCTTTGAGCTTGGCGTCATAGGTGCCGGTTGCGATGCCGGTGATTCGCAGGCGTTCGTCGGGATCAACGGTGCCGTCCTTGTCATTTTTGCATTGATTGGGACCGAAATTGGTGGTGCCGGCCGGCGCCAGAGCGAGCTCGGAAATCGTATGCCGGGTCAGATTCCAGAACCGCGTCGGCCTGCTCGCCTCCGCAAGAGCGATCGATGACATCGCAGCCAGCGTCAGAGTTGTGAGGATAATTTTCAGTATGGCGACTTCTTTCACGGCATTGCCTCCCGAAGGCGCGCGGGGTCGTGCGCAATATAGGAAGAACGGCGAAGATGACTCGCGCTTGTCAAGCCCGGGTGCATGATCCGGCGCCGGGCGGGCACCGAAATTTTTGCTCGCCGTCCTTATCCTCATCCGGCCTCGCCGCCGCGCGTGGCGAGAACCAACCTTGACAGGCACCGCCTGCGCGTCACTATCGAAACGGTTTAGCCTCGCGAAACGGCGAGTCCGGCGATGACAGTAAGCCTCCTGGAACGCGAATTTCCCAATGATCATCTGCCGCTCCTGCGCTGGCTGATGTTCACGGGGGTTTCGGCCTTTGGCTTCGTGATCGCCTGGTACTATGGCCTGTTCCATCTGATGTTGGCGAGCGACAAGACCTATATTTCGGCGATCATCGGCGTGCTCTACGTCTTGGCCACGGCGCACTGCTTCGTGCGCACCGCGGTAATCTCGCGCGAGATGGATAGTGCGCAACGCGTGCTGTCACTGGTCAGCCGGGGTGTGCCGGATCTGCGCGTGGTCGCGGGAGACGTGGTGACAGTCGACGGCACCCGGCTCCCCGCCGGGCAGATCACCGCGCATATCCGCAATCTCATTCTCAAGGCGACCCTGCAAGGACGCCATCGACTCGATCAGACGCTGCTGCTGCGCGGCCTCGCCGATGCGCTGAGGGGACCCAATCAACTCGGTTCGTTCGCAAGCGATGCGCTGATGAAGCTCGGCCTTCTTGGCACCATCATCGGTTTCATTCTGATGCTTGCTCCGATCGCGGGCCTCGATGCGGCCGACCGCGCGTCGGTGAAGAGCTCGATGGGGCTGATGAGCGACGGTATGGCGGTCGCGATGTACACGACGCTCAGTGGCCTCATCGGTTCGATCCTGGTGCAAACGCAATACTATATGCTCGACGGGGCCACGGCGAAGCTGTTCGGGCTTGCCACCGACCTCACCGAGGTTTTCGTCGTCTCAGTTCTCGAGCGGGAAGTGGATGGATAGCTTCGGGAACTATCCGCGCGAGAAGTTCGATCCTTTCAGCGTCATGCTGTTCAAGGCGTTGCAGGTCGTCGCTTTTCTGTTCTTCATCGCGCTGCTGGTCATGAATCCGGAGGCGAAGTCCGGCAAGATCGACACCAAGGCCGAGTTCATCATTACTCTGACGTGGCCGGACAGCCATCCAGACGATATCGATCTTTACGCCGAGGATCCCGTCGGCAATATCGTCTGGTATCACGTGCGCGAGTCCGGCTTCATGGTGCTCGACCGTGACGATCGCGGCGGGCTGAACAATACCATCGTCGTCAACGGCAAGAAGATCTCGAGTCCGATTCGGCAGGAGACCGTGAGCATCCGCGGTATCGTGGCGGGCGAATACACCATCAACGTCAACCATTATCTTGCCACGACCGGCGCGCCGGTGCCGGTCGCGGTGAAGGTCGAGAAGGTCAATCCAACCGTCGAGGTCGTGCACTACGACACCGTCACGCTCGATCACACGGGGCACGAACGGACGGCGGTGCGCTTCAGGCTCGCCGACAACGGCAATGTGGTCGACGTGAGCCATCGCGAAAAGTCGCTGATCCAATTGACCCGCAGCGTTCGCCGCACGGCGAAGTGACGCGCGGCGGAGACGTCGATGACCACGACCGTGCTGGCCATATCAGCCGCCTATGTCGTCATCTGCGTGCTGTTGCTGGCGCTCGGGCTTTCATCGCGTTTTGCCTGGTGGGTGAAGGCTGCCGCGATCGTAGTGACCTCGCTGTTCTTCGTGGAGGTGTTCTTCGCGACCAAGGGGCTGCTCGGTTGGCCGCGTGCGGGACAGCTGCCGGCGCGATTCCAATTGCTGTGGGTGAGAGTGGTCGAGCCGGATCTCAAGAGCGCGAATCCCGGCGCCATCTACCTCTGGATCGAGGAGGTGGACGAGAACAATGTCCCGGACGGGGTGCCGCGATCATATCAGCTGCCCTATTCGCGCCCGCTCGCCGATCGGGCCTCCAAGGCGCGCGATGAGATCATGAGCGGCAAGCCGCAGCAGGGTCTGGCCGACGATCTCGGCGGCAGTGAAAAGCAGCAGGAGGCCAAATCGGACGACGAGCGAGCGGGAAGTCGCGTTGATCCCGGTCTGACCACGGTCGACCAAGATCAGTTCCGGCTGCTGCAGCAGGCGCAGCGGCTGGAGTTCAGCCCCATGCCGGTGCCGACGTTGCCACCAAAGCCGTGAGCCGGAGCAGGTTGACGGGGCGCGCCACCGCACGCCGCTCTCGCCATCGGCGCCTACGGTATCGCCCCGCGGCCCGTCATGGCCAGAAATGCGTCCTCGATGGTTGCGCTGCCGGCAGCCGCGATGAGCTTGGCCGGCGTGGTATCCGCAAGCACCTTGCCGCGATGCAGCACGATGACCCGGTCGGCATCGGGGACCTCATCGCACAGATGCGTTGCCCACAGCACCGCGACCGCGCGTTCCCGGCGCAGGCTGAGCATCAGCTTGAGCAGATCGCTGCGGCTTTGCGGATCGAGGCCGACGGTCGCCTCGTCCATCAGCAACAGCTGGGGCCCGTGCAGGAGCGCACGCGCGAGCTCGACGCGGCGGCGATTGCCGCCGGAAAGCTGCGCGGTCTTGTCATGGGCGCGCTCGGAAAGTCCAAGCCGTGCAAGCTCCTTCTCGACTTGGGCCTGCGCCACTGCGCGCGGAATTCCATGCAGGCCGGCATGGAACAGAAGATTCGCGGTAACCGAGAGCTCGAGATCGAGCGTGGGCTGCTGAAAGACGATACCGAGCCGTGCCAGCGCCGGGACGGGATCGCGCGCCATGTCGTGGCCCATGACCTCGATGCGGCCTGAATCAGCTGTGAACAGGCCGGAGAGCAGCTGGAACAGTGTGGTCTTGCCGGCGCCGTTGGGGCCGAGCAACGCGATGAATTCTCCGGGTTGCGCCGTGAGGCTCACGCCATCGATGGCGCGAACCGGACCGTAGCTCTTGACCACGTTGTCCAGCAGCAAGGCGGGAGCGGATTCCGATCGTTCGACCATGGTGTTGCCCGGTCTCTTTAATAGGGCGTACGCTGGCGGCGATGCAACGAGTGGTCTTGTCATGCAGGCTTTGGCTTCACGAATTTTGGCGCTCTCCCTTGCTCTGGCTGTACCGGCCCTCGTGCCGGGACGAGCCCATGCCAAGGATACCGGCCTGATCTTCGTCAGCAACGAGAAGACCAACAATCTGATCGTCATCGATCCTAAGACTTATCAGGTGGTCAAGGACATCAAGGTTTCGCGCCGTCCGCGCGACATGCATTTCAATGCCGACCATAGCAAGCTCTACGTTGCCTGCGGCGACGACGACGTCATCGACATTGTCGACGTGACCAAGCTCGAAGTGATCGGCAAGCTTGCCACCGGGCCGAGCCCGGAAACCTTCGCCTTGGATGAAAAGCGTCGGCGGATTTACGTCGCCAATGAGGAAGGTTCTTCGCTCTCCATCATCGATATCGACCAGAACATCATCGTGCATGAGGTGCCGACGGGGGCCGAGCCCGAGGGCGTCTTCATCAGCGAGGACGGCAAGTCCCTCTATGTGACGTCGGAAGTGGGCGACCTCATCCACCTGGTCGACGCCGAGGGCGGGCATGTGACGCAGGACGTGGTGGTGGGAACGCGGCCGCGCCGGTTCGCCGCGACGCCCGATCGCAAGGAGCTATGGGTCACGGCGGAGCTGTCGGGCGAGGTCTATGTCATCGACCGTGCCAACTTCGCCGTCACCGGCAAAATCGAGTTCTTGCCCCCGGGTATGCGCAAGACCGATGTCACCCCGGTCGGCCTGGTCATGACCAAGGACGGCAAGACGGCTTATGTCACCCTCGGCCATGCCGCGCATGTGGCTGTGGTGGACGTGCCGACGCGGAAGATCCAAGGCTATATCCTGGTCGGCAAGCGCTCGTGGGGCATTACCCTTTCACGCGACGAGACCAAGCTGTTTGTCGCCAACGGCTTCGGTGACGACATCACGATCATCGACACCAAGAGCCGCAAACCGATCGTTTCCATCCCCGTTGGCCGTATTCCCTGGGGTGTGGTCATCGATGATTAGTTCTTCCTGGCTGCGTATTCTCGCCGCACCCGATCACGTACCTTTCCCGCTCGACTGGGGGTGGAAGCGTTGGTGGCGCGGTCTGTGCGTTGCATCAGGCGCCGTCATCGTCGTGAGCTCGGCGCCCGCACTCGCGCAAGATGCCTCGCCATCGTCCGCGCAGCGGGTGACCATCGGCTATGTCGAGGTCGCCGGCGACACGCGCTACGAGCCGATCACCGGTTACGGACGCCTGGTGCTCAAGAGCCGCGAGCGCCCATTCGCCGGCGCGCAAGTCGGCCTCGACGAGGCGCAAGCGCTCACGCGCGTATTGAAGACCGACTTCGCGCTGGAGCGGATCACCGTGGCGTCGCCGGCCGAG
>DASSJW010000584.1:0-7180 GCA_035690995.1 Xanthobacteraceae bacterium | reverse complement strand
TTGTCGGCCCAACGCAAATGGTGGGCTTCAACTACTACCCTGCGGTGAGGATCAGCGGTTCGGCCAAGCCGGGATATACGAGCGGCGACGCCATTGCCGAAATGGAGCGGATCGCCGGCGAGCTGCCGCGGGGCTTCGGCTTCGAATGGACCGGTCAGTCGGCGCAGGAGAAGCTCGCGGGCTCGCAGGCTCCGTTGCTCCTCGGGCTGTCCGCTCTGGTGGTGTTCCTGCTGCTTGCGGCACTGTACGAGAGCTGGACCATTCCGATCTCAGTTCTTCTGGTGGTCCCGCTCGGCATGCTCGGGGCCGTGACCGCCGTGACGCTGCGCGGCATGCCGAACGATGTCTATTTTACCATCGGTCTGGTCACCATCATCGGTCTTGCCGCCAAGGATGCGATCCTGATCATCGAATTCGCCAAGGACCTGCGCGCGCAAGGCAAGCCTCTCATTGAAGCGGCGGTCGAGGCCGCCCATCTGCGTTTCCGGCCGATCCTCATGACCGGTTTCGCGTTCGTGTTCGGGGTGGCCCCCATGGTCATCGCGTCGGGTGCGAGCGGCAAGAGCCAGCAGGCGCTCGGCACCGGCGTCATGGGCGGCATGATCGCCGTGGTGGTGCTGGCCCTGCTCATGGTGCCGGTGTTTTTCGTCGCGGTGCAGAAGCTGTTTACGCGGCGCGGAAAAGATGGCGGCGATCCCGTCGCGCCGGCCATCGTACCGGCCGAGATGGCTGAGACGCATTAGCGGCACGCAAGTCGCGAAGGCTGACCCCGCGTTCCGCGTGCTCGACGGCAAGCGCCGAGCCTTATAAGCTCTCCGCACACGGGAAACGCCAACCATGCCAACACGTCGTTACGTGCTCGCCGCCGGTGCGGCGGGACTTCTCTCCGCTACCGCCGGTCTGATCGCGCGCGCGAACGCGCAGGCCGTGAAGAAGCCGGTCCACGTGATCGTCGGCTTTCCGGCCGGCGGTGGCACCGACATCATTGCCCGCATTCTCGCGGACCGGCTGCGAGGGACCTATGCCGCGACGGTGCTGGTGGAGAACAAGCCCGGCGCCGCCGCGCGGCTCTCGGTTGAATACGTGAAGAACGCGGAGCCGGACGGAAGCGTCATGCTGTTCACGCCGGACTTTCCAATCACGGTCTATCCGCACAGCTTCCGCTCGCTGAACTACGACCCGCTGCGGGATTTTACCCCGGTGGCGCCGGCGGCAAGGTCGATGCTGACCTACAATGTCGGCGCAGGCGTGCCGGAGAGCGTGAAGACGCTCGCCGACTTCGTCCAATGGTGCAAGGCAAATCCGGCAAAGGCGTCGTACGGGACCACCGCCGCAGGCGGCACGCCGCATTTCGTCGGCGTGATGCTCGCCCAGGAGGCCGGCGTGCCCATGACACCGGTGCACTATCGCGGCGGCGCGCCGGCGCTGCAGGATCTGATCGGCGGCCACGTCTCGGCCAGCATCAATCCCATCAGCGAGAGCATGTCTTTCGCCAAGGCGGGAACGATACGAATCTTGGCCGTGACCGGTTCGCGGCGCTCGTCGTTCCTGCCGGAGGTCCCGACCATGGTCGAGGCCGGCTACAACGTGGTCGTGGAATCCTGGCTCGGCGTATTCGTGCCGGCGAAGACGCCGGCGGAGATCGTAGGCGCGCTCAGCGCGGCCATCGGCGACGCCGTAAAATCATCCCAGATGATCGAGAGTCTGGCGAAGGTCGGCAACACGACGGCGTTCCAGAGCCCGGCGGAATTCGCCGCCACGGTCAAAGCCGACATTGCGCGCTGGGCTCCCGTGGTGAAGGCTTCCGGTTTCATCGCCGAGGACTAGGCCGCTCACGCCCAAGCGACCGGACTCACCCGGAGTCGACGCACGCGTCAGGCCCACCGGAAACGCCAGCGGCGATCGGCGAGGATGGCGCGGGCGGCGTTGTGGCCCGGCGCACCGGTCACCCCGCCGCCGGGATGCGCGCCCGATCCGCAGTGGTAAAGCCCCTTCAGCGGCCCGCGATAGTCCGCATAGCCCAGGGCGGGCCGAGCCCAGAACAGCTGATCGAGCGACAGCGCGCCATGAAAGATGTCGCCGCCGGTCAGTCCGAACGTCTGCTCCAGATCGAATGGACTCAAAGCCTGTCGGCCGACGATGCTCGCCTTGAATCCCGGGGCATAGCGATCGACCGTGTCCACCATCAGGTCGGCCACGCGGTCACGATGATCGTTCCACGCCTTGCCGTCCGGCAGTTCCGGCGCCACGTGCTGGCAGAACAGGCTCGCCACGTGCCTTCCCGGCGGCGCCAGCGAATCGTCCAAGGTCGACGGGATGACCATTTCGATGATGGGCTCGCGGCTCCAGCCGAGCGCGCGCGCATCGCCGTAGGCGCGGTCCATATAGCCCAGGCTCGGCGCAAGGATGATTCCCGCGGTGTGATGGTCTGCGAGCGCTCGGCCCGGCAGGGCGGAGAAGCTCGGCAATTCCGACAGCGCGACGTTCATGCGGAAGGTCCCGGAGCCGCAGCGCCACCCGCGCATCCGGCGCAGAAAGGCTGGATCAAGCGCTTGCTCCGGAATCATCGCGGTGTAGAGGAGCTTCGGGTTGACGTTGGCGGCGACCGACGCGGCGCGCACCACCCGTCCATCCGCGAGAACGACGCCGGTGGCCGCGCCCTTCTCGATCAGCACCTCCCGCACCGGCGCGTCGGTCTCGATTTCGACGCCGTGCCCCGTCGCAGCCCGCGCCATGGCCTGCGTAATTGCTCCCATGCCGCCGATCGCGTGCCCCCAGGCCCGCTTCTTGCCGTTCACCTCTCCGAAGGCGTGATGCAGCAGGACGTAAGCGGTGCCCGGAGTGTACGGGCTTGCGTAGTTGCCGACGATGGCATCGAACCCGAGCCAGGCCTTCAGCAGTTCGCCTTCGAACCAGGCATCGAGATAGTCGCCTGCCGATTTCGTGAACAGGTCGAACAGCGTACTCAGATTTTCCGTGGACAGCCGGCGAAGCCGGTTGCCGAACCGGCCCGCTTTGAGTAATTCGCCAAGGGTTCTGAGGTTGCCGCCGCGGGGCAGATTCGGGGGTGCCCGCAGGACCAGATCGCGCAGCAGATCCGCGCTCGCATCGAGCTCTCGATTGAAGGCACCATATCGTTGCGCATCGGCATGACTGAAGCCCGCGATACTGCGTTCGGTGAGGCCTTCGGCGGCGAGCAGATGCCGGCCATCCAGCGTGGGAAGGAAATTCTGCGCGCGGCGTTCGACGATCCGCAACCCGTGACCGAGGAGGCCAAGATCCGCGATGATCTTGGGATTCAGGAGGCTCACGGTGTAGGCCGCGACCGAGTTGCGGAAACCCGGGCAGAACTCTTCCGTGACCGCGGCTCCTCCCACCACGCCTCGTCGTTCGACCACTTTGACTTTGAGCCCCGCCATGCCGAGATAGGCGGCGCAGGTCAGCCCATTATGGCCCGCACCGATGATGACGACGTCGTATGTCTGCATTGAAACCGCTATCTCCAGGGGCCAGCACGCGGAGCGAATCCGCTTGTGCCCCTCGCCCCCGTCAGGCAGTCATGGAACCAAGGCCGAGATCATCGGTTGCAAGATTCGTCGCGCTCGAATGGCGGCCTGAGTACGGAGCGCTGCGAGCTTGAATTCGCCGCCGATGGATCGTCATCGCGCACCCCCCAATCCCAGCACGTATTCTACTCTCATGCCTGCGAGACTGTCACCGTCGCGTCATCTTCGGGTCGGCCGATCCAAGTCCGGCCTGGGCCTCTTTGCTCGCGCCCCGATCAAGAAGGGCCAGTTCATTATTCGATATCGCGGCAAGAAGATCCGCACCGAGGACACCGAAGAGCTCGACACCCGCTATCTGTTCGAGATCAACAATCGCTGGACCATCGACGGCTCCAGCCGGAGCAATCGGGCCCGCTATATCAATCATGCCTGCCGGCCGAACGCGGAAGTCTATTTCGTCAAGCACGTGATCAAGATACGGGCGATCAAGAACATCAAGCCCGGTGACGAGATCACCTATCACTATGGCCGCAATTATTTCGACGCTTTCATCAGGGATGTGGGCTGCAAGTGCAAGGCTTGCGCCAGGAAGAGAGCCAAGTTGCGCGCGCTCAAGCGCAAACGCAAGCGTCGGACACGGCGTGCCGGGTAAGCGGCGGGGCGACACGAGAATCGGCAGCCGTCATGCCCCGACCTGTTCGATGTCCACCATGGGCTCGTGCAGAATGACGCCTTCGAGCGGATCGCACGCGTCGTTCCAAGGCGCTCGCTTCAGTGCACGCATGGTGTCGGCATGGCCCGCTTCCCAGCGCAGGCGAATTCCGCTTGCGCTGAAGTCGATGTCCTTGGTGTGATTTTCGTTATCGAGCCGAGGCGCCAGCAGCCGTACGACATGCATGCGGGTCAGACATCCGTACTGCGCCAGGTCCCTGACCAGGGCATTGTCGCGCTCCTGCTCGGGTATCAATTTGATGAGTTCCGAGACGACGTGACGGAGCCTATGCACCTGCCGTTGCCGCTCGATATGGCTCGCGACACGGCTTGAATATTGGATGTCCTTGTGGCGGTGAAGCACCTCCCAGATGGTCTCCGGCTCCGACCCCATCGGGTTCCACATATGCACCGCGAAGATCAACGAGTTGCGGCGAGGATGATCCGCGAAGATCGCCTCGGTCGGCGTATTGGAGAGGATCCCCCCGTCCCAATAGAGCTCGCCTTCGATGCGAACGGCCGGAAAAGCCGGCGGCAGCGCACCGGACGCCATGACGTGGCGCGCCGTGATCGCGGTCTCGCGGCTGTCGAAATACCGCATCTCGCTGGTTCGCACATGCGCGGCACCCACTGTCAGCCGCGGCGTGCAGCGACGGATGAGCGCGAAGTCGACGAGATCGGCCAATGTCTTCTCCAGCGGAGCCGTTGAATAGAACCCGGCCTTGTCCTTTCCCAGGGGATAATGCGCGCCGAGGAATGCAAGCGGATTGGGCTCGAAGAAACCGGGAATCCCGCCGAGCAATGTGGACCAATACGACGTCGCATCGGACAATCCGGGCCAGTTCGACAAGCCCCAGAATTCCTTGTGCCGCATCCGCCGCCAGAATTCCTCCAGCCGGTCCAGGCGGTTCTCCGGCTCGTTGCCGGCAATCAGGCTCGCGTTGATGGCGCCGATCGAGGTGCCGATGATCCAGTCGGGTTCGATTCCAGTCTCATGCAGGGCCTGATAGACGCCGGCCTGGTAGGCGCCGAGCGCGCCGCCGCCTTGAAAGACCAGGACGACTTGTCGCGGCTCTTGCGACGACGTCAGCGCGCATGCGGCGCTTTCCCCCTGCCCTGCGATGTGTCGTGGTTTGGTAACGTCCAGCATCTTGTCCTCCTCCACTGCGGCCGCGGCCCGCGCTAATGCGCGGTCCAACCGCCGTCCACCGGCAAGGCCACGCCGGTGACCGACGCTGCCGCTTCGCTCGCGAGAAACACGACCAGCGCGCCGAGCTCCTCGACGGTCGCGAAGCGCTTGTTCGGCTGCTGCGCAAGCAGGACGTCGCGAATGACCTGTTCGCGCGGAATGCCGTGTGCCTTGGCTTGGCCGTCGATCTGCGCTTCGACCAATGGCGTGTAAACGTAACCGGGGCAGATGGCGTTGCAGGTGATGCCGTGTTCGGCCGTTTCGAGTGCGGTGACCTTCGTGAGGCCGACGATCCCGTGCTTGGCGGCCACATAGGCAGATTTGAACGGCGATGCGACAAGCCCGTGCGCCGATGCGATATTGACGATGCGACCCCACTTGTTGTGCAGCATCGAAGGCAAAACGAGACGAGTGGTATGAAAGGCGGACGACAGATTGATCGCCATGATGGCGTCCCACTTTTCGGGCGGAAACTCCTGCAACGGCGCAACGTGCTGGATGCCGGCGTTGTTCACGAGAACGTCGAGCCGGCCGTAGGATTGCAGTACGGTTTCGATCATCTCGCGGATGGCCGGTGGCTTCGACATGTCGGCGGGGGAATAGGTCGCGCGGACTTCGAACTTCGAGACGATTTCCGTCTGCGAGCGCGCGACCTCGTCCGGCTTGCCGAACCCGTTGAGGACAACGTCCGAACCGGCGGCGGCCAAGGCCTGTGCAATGCCCAATCCGATGCCGCTGGTCGAGCCCGTGACCAGCGATACCTTGCCGGCGAGCGCTCGTTCGGCACTGATATCATGTGGCTTGATGGCGATGTTCATGGCCCACAGGCTCCCGATTGCTGCGATCATTCCGCTATTCCTGCGAGACACTTTGCCCGACCGGAGCCATGCCGGGCCAATGCCCATTGGCTAACGGATCGATAGAGTTCCGGTATGGAGGTGCGTCGACCGGATCGCGATTCCATCCGGCCGTTCGGGGATGCAGCATCGCTCTTCGATAACCCGGCGCTATCGAATTCAAAGCCATTCGGCATTTCAGCTCGTGCCAACGCTCGCTCATGCTCCACGGCGATTGACAGCCTCAAGGAGCACGCCATGTTCGCCCGCACGTCCCAAATCTGTTCAGCTTTCCTATTCGCGCTGGTCCTGATCGCTTCGTCGTCGGCAGTGACGTTTGCCGGCGATGACGGCGTCGTCAGGGTCCGGAGCGCTTATCCGATCGGAGAGACGATCGATCGTTTGAAGAGAGACATTGCCGGCAAGGGCATCAAGCTCTTCGGCGAGATCGATCAATCCAGGCTCGCCGCCGAAGGAGGAATAGAACTCCAGCCTTCGGTGCTGCTTGTTTTCGGCAATCCACCGCTCGGGACGCAATTCATCACGGCCAATGCCAATGCCGGCCTCGACTGGCCGGTCAGGCTGCTCGTATTCGAAAACGATAAAGGCGAGGTATGGACTGCCTACACCGACTTCGAGTGGATCGCGCGTCGCCACGGCATCAAGAACCGCAAGGATCAATTCAAGATGGCAGCGGCGGTTATCGAGTCGATCACATCGAGCGTAAGGCAAAAGTAGCGCGCGCTCGCGAACGCCGGCTCCGGCAGCATTGCCGGAGCCATTGACGATGCTTAGGCTGCGGCCTTCGTCGGCGGAGGCGCAACCATGGACGATGTGAATGCGGTCAGGACGCTTGAGCCCGTGATCGATTACTCGATCCGCGTCGTCGGAAGCGGGATCGAGATCTTCGGCGTCATCATCATTGTGACCGGCATCGC
>DASSJW010000583.1:0-2045 GCA_035690995.1 Xanthobacteraceae bacterium | reverse complement strand
GGCTGATGAACTTAAGGGATTACGGCATCGCACCGGGCAACCCGGCCGATCTGGTCATTCTCGATACCGACAGCGGCGCAAACGCAATTGCCGAACTGCCCGACATGCTGATGGGATTCAAGAACGGGCGGCAGGTGTTCGAGCGCGAAAGGCCGACGCTGTTTCGTCCGTAGTTATGACGCGTTGCGCCGCCGGTGGCTTCATCCTTCGAGACGGCGCTCTCGCGCCTCCTCAGACCGTATGTCCCTCTTCCGATAGGGAGGCGACTCACCCTCGATGCGAGTGCGAGGGTTACCCGGATAGGCCGGGCAGAGCCTCACGCAAGGAGGGCGAGTCATGGGTGATTATAGCGAAGCTTTCGTGGGTCTCGATACGTCGAAGTTGCGGAATGCGGTTGCGATTGCGGATGCTGGCCGGGGTGGCGATGTTCGGTTCCTTGGGGAGATCGAGAACACGCCGGCCGCAACGGCGAAGCTCGTTCGGAAGCTTTCCAGCAAGTACAAGCGGCTGACGTTCTGCTACGAGGCAGGGCCGACCGGCTACGGACTGCACCGGCAGATCAAGGACCTTGGCTTCGAATGCGTGGTGGTGGCGCCTTCGCTGATTCCAAAGCGACCAGGCGACAAGGTGAAGACCAACCGGCGTGACGCGCTCAGCCTGGCAAAGCTGCTGCGTGCCGACGAACTCACGGCGGTCTGGGTGCCGGACGGACGTCACGAGGCGATGCGCGATCTGACGCGGGCGCGCGAGACGGCGATGCTGGATTTGCGCACGAAGCGCCAGCATGTCTCGGCCTTTCTGCTGCGGTTGGGGAGGCCTTACCCGGAGAGCAAGAAGACCTGGACCAAGGTACATGTGAGCTGGATCGCGAGCCAGAAGCTCGAGCACCCGCAACAGCGCCTTGTGCTGGAGGAGATGATGCTGGCGATCCGTCAGGCGCAGGAGCGCCTCCAACGGCTGGAGCAAGCCATCGCCGCGGCCGTTCCGGAATGGTCACTTGCGCCGCTGGTCACCGCATTGAGGGCCATGCGCGGCATGGATCTGATCTCGGCCACGACGCTGCTGGCCGAGATCGGCGATCTCTCGCGGTTCCAAACGCCGACCGAGTTGATGGCCTATCTCGGGCTCGTGCCTTCAGAGGATTCGACCGGCGACACCGTCAAGCGCGGACCGATCACCAAAGCCGGCAACCGGCGCGCCCGGCGCATGCTGGTGGAGTGCTCGTGGAGCTATCAGCATCCGCCGCGGGTGGGACAAGCCAAGCAATCGAAGGTCGATGCGGCGCCGCCGGCGGTTCGCGAGATTGCCTGGAAGGCGCAGTGCCGGCTGTACCGGCGCTATCGCACGCTGATCA
Organism: Xanthobacteraceae bacterium; assembly: GCA_035690995.1. Taxonomy (GTDB): domain Bacteria; phylum Pseudomonadota; class Alphaproteobacteria; order Rhizobiales; family Xanthobacteraceae; genus VAZQ01. The sequence goes on along the minus strand of DASSJW010000583.1, from coordinate 691 downwards.
GGAACGGCAAGCTCAAGACCGTCGCCATCGTCGCGATCGCGCGCGAGCTCGCCGGCTTCATCTGGGCTGTCGCTCGCGCAGTCACGACCGCACGTGTCGCGGCAGCTCCGGCTTAAGAGGCTTGGCAAGGGGAGCCAGGCGGCAAGGCCGAGCGCTAACCAGAGAGCCCTGCGCCGGGGCAGTGGTCCGGCGAAGCGATAAATCTCGTGCAACGGCGGGAGCAGAGCCGCGGCAAGGGGAATTCCCGATCATCCTGTGTGACCGATCGCAAGATCGACGTCCGACCTCAGACCGGGACAGCCCCAGACGAACCTACGGACATGCGTGAACCCGCGAATAAGAGCTTGTTGACCGACGTCTCTGGGTTCTGCTTCCACCCTTGCACGATCATCCTCGCTCACACTTCTCCGCAATTCATGGAGAAAACTCTTCATCATGCCTCTACTCTTGACATGGGACATAAGAGGATGAGGTCTGATACCGGACAGTCTTAGACCCTCATGGTGAGGAGCGCGGCGAAGCCGTGCGTCTCGAACCATGCAGGCCCCGCTCTGGCCTTATGCGCTGCCCTGCAATTGACGGCCCCGCCAATCATTGTTGTTATCGGCCAACGACAACAACAAGCCCGAGGGCAGGAAATCATGAAAAAGGCCGCTCAAATAAGAAGCGTCGAAACGCTCGCCTGCGACGC
>DASSJW010000582.1:0-8857 GCA_035690995.1 Xanthobacteraceae bacterium | reverse complement strand
GGTGGCGCCGGGCGCGATGGTCTGCGGATCGAGCAGGTAATCGGTCTGGAACTTCTTGATGTTGTTGGAAAGCTCGAAGGAAAAGCGTGCGCGCACCTTGGCCGTGATGTCGGGGAGGAGCGTGGCTGCCCAATACTTGTCGGTGAAGCCGAGCCACGCATTCACGACATCGAAGTTCTCCGACTTCTTCTCCTCCATCTTCGCGTAGGTTTCTTCCTGCAGGCCCTTGTCGCCCATAACGCCGATCAGACCCTCGTGCATGATGTAGTAGCCGAGCGTCGGCGGTATGCCGTGGCGCGAGATCAGCGCGTAGGGATAGAGCGTCACCGGGGCGGCGCCCTTGTTCACCACCTCATCCTTGAGGGTGAAGAGATATTTGTTGTCGACGGCGATGGTGCGGCGGAACTCGAGCCCTTCGCCGTTGTCGTAAACCAGTGTCACCGGATGTTCGACCGTGAGCGCGCCCGATCCTTCCTGCCGCCACAGCGTATCGGCGGTCGGTGCCTTGGCTGCGGTGCCCGCCGCCACCACCCAGCCGAATTCGGAGTAGAACGGATGCGGGCTGCCCGATGGCGCCAGCAGCACGATCGGCGGTGACTTGGGGTCGACGGTTTCGCGATATTTGATCAGTGCGAGGTCGTCGATGCGCGCGCCCTTGAGGGCGATCGAGCCGGCGAGGCTCGGCGTCTCGATGTGCACCCGGGGTGACGCCGCCAGCGCGGCCTCCCGGGTGAGGGTCTGGCCGGGCACGGCGGCCGGCAGGCCCGGCGCCTGCGGGGTGGCTCCTGGCGCGGCTTGCGGCGGCGCGCCGGTCTGCGGCGTGGTCCCGGGTTGCTGCGCGGGAGCGCCGGGCGGCTGTTGCGTGCGCTCCTGCGCCTGTTGCTGCTGCTGGATCTGCTTCTGCTTCTCCATCTGCGGGATGCCGAAGTAGATCTGCCATCCGATCAGCACGAGTGCTGACAGCACGATGGCGAGGATTGTGTTCTTCTGATCGGTCATTTGGGAACCCGCAGCCGCCGCAGCGCGCGCTTGAAATCCTCGGTGATCTGGTCAAATGGCAGCGACAAGGCGGCGCGCCGTCCGATCAGCACATAGTCATGGCCGGAGGAAAGGCCAGTTGCGGCCGATAGCCTCACGATTTCCTTGAGGCGTCGGCGCACCCGGTTGCGCTCGACGGCGTTTCCGACCTTCCGCGATACCGTGAAGCCGACGCGGACCGGCCCACCCTCGGCTCGCGCGCGCGCCTGCAGCACAAAACCCGCGGTTGGCACCTTGCCTCCGGTCGCGGCGGCCAGGAAATCGGCGCGTTTCCTCAGCCGCTCCATGGACGACGCCCGCCGCTGCGGCGAGCGTCAGGCACTGAGCCGCTTGCGTCCACGCGCGCGGCGCGCGGCCACTACCTTGCGCCCGCCCTTGGTCGCCATACGGGCGCGAAAACCGTGACGGCGTTTGCGCACCAGCTTGCTAGGTTGATAGGTCCGCTTCACGGGTCGTTCTCCGCTGGGCCGCTAGTGTCCCGACTAGCAAGTTTAAGGTTTTAGTGCGGTTTTGGATTTGAAGTTCCTACACGAAGTTGCCGCAAGGCCGATAGGAACTTCAAATCCACCCCACCAGATGTCGATGATTGGCTCGCTCGGACGATGCAAGGGGCCGGTTTTCCAGCCCTCGACTTCCGGGATCGCCGCGCACAAAATCCCGCGGCTTATACGGGAGGGCGCCCGTAGTCGTCAATGCGAGGACCCCGCCCCGGCACAAGCGCGTGAGGGGGCGTCACAAGGCAGTGAAACGGCCCCTTTTGCCGGCAACGGCCCGCTAAGATCGCTCCGTTTCCGCGGCCAGTGTCCCGGTCGCTGCGAAAGTGGATCAGGATCATGCCTTCTCACCAGCCATGAGCGTGAACAACGGCCCGCCATCTCCGGCCGCCGGCGCCGCCTGCCCCACGCTCTCGGCGCGGCGGCTGGTGCCGCTGCTCGTGCTGGTGGCCGTGTCGGTCGGCGTGATCGCATTCGGCTGGCATCGGCACCTCTCGTTCGAGGAGGTGGCCCGCCATCACGAGGCGTTGCGCGACTTCATCACGCGGCACGAGCTCCAGGCGGTGGCGGCCTATGTCGCGCTCTACGTCGTGGCGGTCGCGCTGTCGATGCCGGTCGGATTCTACCTCACGGTTATCGGCGGGATCCTGTTCGGCGTGGTGCTCGGCGGCACGGCCGCGCTGGTGGGCGCGACCACCGGCGCGATCTGCATCTTTCTGATCGCCAAAAGCGCGATCGGCGAATATTTCGTGGCCCGCGCGGGCCCGTTGGCGCTGAAGCTGGCGCAGGGGTTTCGCGCCGACGCGTTCAGCTACCTGCTGTTCCTGCGGCTGGTGCCGATCTTCCCATTCTGGGTGATCAACCTGGTCGCGGCGCTGTGCGGCGTGCGGTTTGCGACCTTCGCCGCGGCGACCGCGCTCGGCATCATCCCGCCGACCTTCACCTTCGCCTTTCTCGGCGCCGGTCTCGACAGCGTCATCACCGCGCAGCAGGCCGCCTACAGCGCCTGCGTCGCCGCCGGGCGTGCGGACTGCCGGCTGGAATTCCACTTGCATGCCGCGGTAACGCCCGAGCTCATCGCCGCGCTCGCGGCGCTCGGCGTGCTCGCACTGGTGCCGGTGGTGGTGAAACACCTGCGGGCGCGCTCGCGCGCGAATCTGCTGGAGAGGTAGGGCGTGTCAGAATGATCGAATATCACCCCGCAGGTTGAGTCCTCGTGACGGGCTTTTCGGTCGTCATCGTCCGCGCAAGCGGACGATCCAGTAACCACCAAGCCGGGGATAAGGCACGCTTCGCTCGATCACTACAGGTTTACTGGATGCCCGCTTTCGCGGGCATGACAACGTGAGACGACGGCATGGCGGAAATCCTGAGGCCCGATATCTGCGTCATCGGCGCCGGCGCGGGCGGGCTGTCCGTGGCCGCCGCGGCCGCGGCGTTTGGCGTCCCCGTCGTGCTGGTCGAGAAGGGCAGGCTGGGCGGCGAGTGTCTCTATACCGGCTGCGTGCCGTCGAAGGCGCTGATCGCGGCGGCCAAGCGCGTGCGCGGCCTCGCCGAGGCTGAGGCCTTTGGCGTGTCGGCCGGAGCGGTCACCGTCGATTTCGGCAAGGTGCACCGGCACGTGCAGGACGTGATCGCCGCGATCGCCCCGAACGATTCGAAGGCCCGCTTCACCGGGCTGGGCGTGCGGGTGATCGAGGCGGTCGCGCGCTTCAAGGATCGCGACACCGTCGTGACCGGCGACGGCACCGAGATCGCGGCGCGCCGCTTCGTGATCGCGACCGGATCGTCGCCGTCGCTTCCCCCCATCGACGGACTGGAGCAGGTGCCGTTCCTCACCAACGAGACGGTGTTCGATCTCGCCACGCGGCCGGAGCACCTGATCGTCATCGGCGGCGGTGCCATCGGCCTCGAACTGGCGCAGGCGTTTCGCCGTCTCGGATCCGCGGTCACGGTGCTGGAAGCGGCGGCGCCGCTCGCGCGCGAGGATGCGGAATGCGCAGAGATCGTGCTCGAGGCGCTCGCGCGCGAGGGCGTCGATTTGCGCGGCCGCGTCGACGTCGTGCGCGTCGAGGCGTCAGGCGCGACGCTTAACGTCGTCATTCGCTCCGGCGAGGGCGAGAGCACGATCTCCGGCAGCCATCTGCTGGTCGCGACCGGCCGCACCGCCAACGTCGAGGGACTGGGCCTCGAGCAGGCGGGCATCGCCTGCGACCGCCGCGGCATCGTGGTCGACAGCGGCCTCAGGACGACGAACAAGCGCGTCTATGCGATCGGCGACGTCGCCGGTCGCGGGCAATTCACCCACCTCGCCAACTACCAGGCCGGGCTCGTGATCCGCAACGCGCTGTTTCGCCTGCCTGCGGCATTGAACGAGGACATCGTCCCGCGGGTGACCTTCACCGACCCGGAACTGGCCCAGGTCGGCCCGACCGAGGACGAGGCGAGGGCGCGCGGGCTGGCGATCCGCGTGCTGCGCTGGCCCTATCACGAGAACGACCGCGCCCAGGCGGAGCGCACCACGAGCGGGCACATCAAGGTTGTCACCAACCGCAGGGGGAGGATCCTCGGGGCCACTATTGTCGGCGCGGCGGCCGGCGAACTGATCACCACTTGGGCGCTGGCCATCACCAAACGCAGCAATATCCGCACATTCCTTGGTATAATTGTACCATATCCGACTTTGGCCGAGATTGGAAAACGCGCCGCCATGACATATTTCACACTTGGTTTGACCAGCGTATGGGTGCGGCGCATCATCACCCTGTTGCGCCGCTTCGGCTGAGCCGGGGCGCAAGGATCAATGGCCACATGACTGACGGACCTGCGGCGGCGGACAAGCCCGGCCGCACGCGCGCGCATCTCGGACTATCCGGCAAGCTCCTCGTCCTCACGTTGCTGTTCGTGATGATTGCGGAGGTGCTGATCTATGTGCCCTCGGTCGCCAACTTTCGCCTGAACTGGCTCAACGACCGCCTGTCGGCCGCCTATACCGCGGCGCTGGTGTTCGAGACCGCCCCCGACGGCATGGTGCCGGATACGGTCGCGCGCCAGATCCTCGACAGCATCCGCGCCCGGGCCGTGGCGGTGAAGATGGGCCAGCAGCGCCGCCTGCTGGCGGCCTCGGAGGTGCCACCCACGATCAGCCACGTCGTCGACATGCGCGACATGCCGTGGCATCGCGCCATCATTGACGCCTTCGAGACCCTGATCTGCGTCGACAGCGACGTGATGCGGGTGGTGGGGCCGGCGCCGATGGGCGAGTTCGTCGAGATCGTGGTGGACGAGGCGCCGCTGCGCAAGGCGATGGTGGAATTCTCCATCCGCATCCTGCTTCTGTCGCTGATCATTTCCGCGATCACCGCCGCGCTGGTCTACCTGTCTCTCCACGTGCTGCTGGTGCGGCCGATGCGGCGCATGACCGCCAACATGGTGGCCTTCCGCGCCGACCCGGAAAACCCCGCCCGCATCATCGCGGCGTCCGACCGCCTCGACGAGATCGGCACCGCCGAGCGCGAGCTTGCCGCCATGCAGCTCAACATCGCGACGATGCTGCAGCAGAAGAACCATCTCGCCGCGCTCGGGCTCGCGGTGTCGAAGATCAATCACGATCTGCGCAACCTCCTCTCCTCGGCCCAGCTGTTCTCGGAGCGCCTGGCGAAGATTTCCGATCCGCACGTGCAGCGCTTCGCGCCCAAGCTCATGCGCTCGCTCGAGCGCGCCATCGCCTTCTGCCAGTCGACCTTGTCCTACGGCCGCGTGCAGGAGCCGCCGCCCGACCGCCGTTCGATCGCGCTCGAGCCTCTGGTCGAGGACGTGCGCGAGACGCTCGGCCTCGATGGCAGCGCGCCGGTGCGTTGGATCGGCGCGGTCGAGCGCGGCCTCTCCGTCGACGCCGACCCCGACCAGTTGTTCCGCATCCTGCTCAATCTTGTGCGCAACGCGCTGCAGGCGCTCGAGAGCCGCGACGCCCGCGACCCCGCGCGCGATCAGATCCGCATCACCGGCCGGCGCGAGGGCGCGGTGGCGGTGATCGAGGTTTCCGACACCGGGCCGGGCCTCTCCGAGCGCGCCCGCGCGCACCTGTTCGAGGCGTTCCAGGGCTCGACCCGCACCGGCAGCGTGGGCCTCGGGCTTGCCATCGTGGCGGAGCTGGTGCGCGCCCATGGCGGCGACATTCGCCTGGTCGAGGGCACGATCGGCGCGACCTTCCGGGTCTCGATTCCGGACCGCGCGGTTGACATCAATGCGCGGCGCGGCGAGCGCGCGCGGGCGACCGCGACGGACCGGGTGTAGCGCGGGGAACGAGGCAGGCGTCAGCGTCGGCACACTCCGGGTTACGTCCGACCTCATCCCGAGGAGGCCCGAAGGGCCGTCTCGAAGGATGGGGGCGGCCCGTCGGCGGCCTCGTGCTTCAAGACGCGGCCTTCGGCCGCTCCTCAGCATGAGGCCGAGAGAGCCCAACCAATTGGCCAAGGGTGGCAACCTTGCCAATGGAGAGGGAAGCCTATAGGGAGAGGCCCGTTCCCGCCGGCCTCGGCCGGTCCGGGATCATTTCCCGCGCGATGCGCAACAGGCGCCCGTAGCTCAGCTGGATAGAGCACCAGACTACGAATCTGGGGGTCGGGAGTTCGAATCTCTCCGGGCGCGCCATTTCGGTATAAAACTGCGAACGCCAACAGCCGCCGATTCTACGCTTGCAGCGGCTCTACGCTTGCAGCGGCGGCAAGTGTCCGTAGCAGTTCAGTTTTCGAGCCCATGATGTTCGTCGTCACAATGGTCTTCAATGTGCCGCTGAACGACGCGCTCGCCGCAGCCGATCCCTCCAGTCCGGAAGCCGCGTCGCTCTGGGCGCGCTATCTCAAGGACTGGACGTCTTGGAATCATGTCCGGACGGCAGCGCCGGCCGGGGCCTGCGTGCTTTTTGTCGCTGCGATCGCGGCGAGATAGCCAACAAGCGCGCTGCTCGGCGCACGCCGCCCGCGAGCATCATCATGGCTCCCGGCTCGCCCCAACGCAGGATGGCCATGACCGCGAGCGCTGCGGCCGCTAGCGTGCCGCCCAGAACCGAGATGCCGGCCGCTGCCGGTAGTGATTCGGCAGCAGATCAATTAAGCACGCAATGCCTCGACATGGCGCGCGAGCTTTTCGAGCGTCTGGTAACCGTATTCGACTGCACCGAAGCCGATGCCCGCGTCGCGCTTTGCTTTGGTTGGATGCAACTGACGCAATGTAATCACGGTCTTGCTATCGCCCTGTTCATCGAACGTGATGGTTGTCCGGAACCGCCCCGGATCGTCATCGCTGTCCACTCCGTGATCGAACTCGATCAGAGTCGGTCGTTCGATACGACGGAATTTCATCCGGTTGGTGAAGCGCTGGCCATCAGGTGCGATCATGTCGAAGCGCCACAGACCGCCGACACATATGTCGATCTCCTTGGTCTCGATTTTAAAACCGGCTGGTCCAAACCAATTCGGCAGATGTTTCGGGTCGGTCCAGGCAGAAAACACGATGTCGCGCCGCGCATCTATGACCCGCGAGAGAACGATTTCGCGATCGAGCGCCCATTGCGAAAGCGCGGCGTCGATGGACGAGGTCATGATCAAATCCTTTGATTGGGATGGGCATGTGACAGTGGTGTCAATGACGCTTTCGAACTCCCGGAGATCGTGGCCGCAGCGAGGGGCGCCCGCCGTTTGCGGAACTCAATCATTTCAACCTTCGCTTCCGGGACTTCTTCTCAATTGTCTTCACATAGGCCTCGAGCCGATCCAGGCGCGCCTCCCAAACCGCACGCTGCTCGGCCAGCCAACGTGCAGCATCGGTCATGGCGGCCGGCTTCAACCGGCAGGTGCGAACGCGCCCATTCTTCTGAGATTCAACGAGGCCGACGGCCTCCAGCACCCGGACGTGCTTCATCAGACTAGGCAGCGCCATGTCGAATGGTTGGGCGAGTTCCCCGATCGAGGCGTCGCCCTCGCACAGACGCTCAAGGACCGCTCTCCTGGTTGGGTCCGCAAGAGCGCCGAACACAAGGTCGAGACTCGATGATAAGTTATCCATACGGCTAACTATATATGCGCGCCGAGGGGCTGTCAATAATAGTTAGCCGTCTGGCTTACTAATCGTGCGGAGGGAGGTGCCGTCTGTGACGGCGTAAGCTAGCGAATTGCCGAACGCTCGGTTTTTTGGAAGCCGCAGCCCAATTATATGCTCGCGGTCTCTGCCTTCGGCACACAAGCTGAGCAGGTGCGCCGTGGTAACGTCTTGCTTGCGTCTGACCTGCGACTCTCAACCATCATGGAGGCTCCCAACATGAAGGCTGTTTTGTATTCGGCAATCTTCGCCGTCCTCGTTTCAACGCCAGTGTTCAGCGCTGATTCAGTCTCCCTTGTCGGCACCTGGACCGGCCAGAGGGACCGTATTGCCAAGGTTGAGGGACGGCGCGGCGGCCTTGCGACCCTGGTCATAACCGAGCAACAGGGCAATACCTTTGTTGGTCGCCTCAAGCGCTCCAATCCAACCGGCGACGAGGATGAGCCGCTGTGGGGCGCTTTCACACCCGGCGGCAAATTGATGATGGGATCGGATGATGAAGGAACTTATATCTTCAGCCTGATCGATCAGAACACGCTGGATTATTGCTACAGCGAGACGGGCTCTTCTCCGCGATCTGTGTGCGCAAGACTGACTCGTCAGCCTTGACGGCGCGATGGACGGCGTCCGCGCGCCTTGCGCGGCGTTTCCCGGCTTTGCTGCCGGGGTCCTGATCAGATCGGAAATGACGTCCGTGCGGCAGGTAGCAAGTCCAAGCACATTCTCCCGAGCCGGCATGGGATCATCGATCCCGGGAAAATCCTCGACCAGCGTATCATCGCCTTGAGCAAGGCGATGATACGCGAGCGATTGTCGACGCGGGTTGAACTGGTCGACGAAAATTCGAGTCCCGCGCGTTCGATAGACGGCGCTCCTGCCCGCCACCGCGCTCCTGGTCGCGACCGGGGCGATGCGACGTCCGCCGACTCATGCGGCCGTTCGAGCGTTCCGGCGGCGGCTTTGCGTGTCCATGGGTTGCGGCGAGGCTTCGTTCCGCAACCATGTCCGTCTTCCGCCACGACGGACTCGATCTTAAAGTAGATACCGCTTACCAAATACGGAGCAGCGTCTTCGGACCCGTCGTGGGATCGAGGCTGCGGCGGACCTGCGTATATCCTTTTCCACGAACGCATTGGGAATCGAGCTTGCCGGAGAATCAGTTCAGGGGCCGTCGCGAAGACGTTCGATTGGTCACAGGCCGGGGTCGATACACCGCCGATTACGAT
>DASSJW010000581.1:0-2258 GCA_035690995.1 Xanthobacteraceae bacterium | reverse complement strand
CGCACCGATCATCTCTGCCGCTCGTTCGGCAGCCTCGTCGTCACCAACGACGTCAACCTCAGGGTCGAGGCCGGCGAGCGCCACGTCATCATCGGCCCGAACGGCGCCGGCAAGACCAGCCTGATCAACCAGATCGGCGGCCAGCTCGAGCCCAGCGCCGGGCGGATTCTGGTCAACGACACGGACATCACCGGCTGGTCGCCGAGCCGCATCAGCCGCCTGGGGGTCGCGCGCACATTTCAGCGCAACAACCTGTTCCAGAATCTCAGCGTGATCGAGAACCTGCGGCTGGCGGTGCAGGCGCGCCGCGGCAGCGCGCTCAACTTCTTCACGCCGGTTGGGCGCCTGCCTGATCTGATCGCGCGTGCCGAGCAATTGATGCAGCAGGTCCACCTCGGCGGCGACGGCGCCCGCCTCGCGCGCAACCTGTCCTACGGCGAGCAGCGGCAGCTCGAGATCGGCATTGCGCTGGCGGGCGAGCCCGATCTTCTCCTGCTGGACGAGCCGACCTCGGGCATGTCGCCGGGCGAGACCGGCCGCATGATCGACCTGATCGCGAGCCTGCCGCGCAGTTTCTCGATTCTGATGATCGAGCACGACATGAAGGTGGTGTTCTCGGTCGCGGACCGCATCACCGTGCTCTATTATGGCGAGGTGCTCGCCACCGGGACGCCAGCGGACATCCAGGCCAACGCACGCGTGCGCGAGGTCTATCTCGGGGTGGCGCACTGATGCTCGATCTCGACAACGTCAACGCCTATTACGGCGACAGCCACATCCTGCACGGCGTCTCGCTCGCCGTGAAGGAAGGCGAGGTGGTCTGCCTGCTCGGCCGCAACGGCGCCGGCAAGACCACGACCATCCTCACCATCATGGGCTATCTCAAGCCGCGTCCGGGGCGCATTCTCTACCGCGGCCGCGACATTGCGGCGCTGCCGCCCTATGCGGTGGCGCGGCTCGGGTTCGGCTTCGTGCCGCAGGAGCGCGGCATCTTTCCGAGCCTGACCGTGCGCGAGAACCTTACGGTGTTCGCGCGCGCGCGTGCCGGCAGCCGCTGGACCCTTGAGCGCATCCTGGAGCTGTTTCCCAGCCTGCGCGCGCGCGAGCGCAATCTCGGATTTCAGCTTTCCGGGGGCGAGCAGCAGATGCTATCCATCGCGCGCGCGCTCATGCTCAATCCTGCGCTGCTGCTGCTCGACGAGCCGTCGGAAGGACTGGCGCCGATGATCGTGCAAGGCATCGTCGAGGTGCTCAAGAACCTCAAGCGTGAAGGGCTCGCCATTCTCCTGGTCGAGCAGAACCTGCGCACCGCCTTGGCTGTCGCGGATCGCCACCACGTCATGAACAAGGGGGAGATCTGTTTCACCGGCAGCTCGAGCGAGCTCGAGGGCAACGAATTCGTGCTTCGTAATTATCTTAGCGTATAGTGTCGTGACACTGACGGGGGCCCATGTTTGATCTCATTCTACGCGGCGGCCACCTCGTCGATGCCTCGCAGGGGATCGACGCCAGACGCGACGTCGCTTTTTCCGGCGGGAAAGTCGCCGCGATCCGCGAGCGCATCGATGACGTTGCCCGCGACACGCGCGACATCACCCGCCTGTTCGTCGCGCCCGGACTGATCGATCTGCACACCCACGTCTATTGGGGCGGCACCTCGATCGGGGTCGATGCTGCCGCGGTTGCGCGGCGCGGCGGCACCACCACCCTGGTCGATGCCGGCAGCGCCGGCCCCGGCAACTTTCCCGGATTCCGTCGCCACGTGATCGAGCCATCGACGGTCCGCATCCTGGCTTATCTGAACATCTCCTTTCCCGGCATCTTCGCCTTCAGCAAGCCGGTCATGGTCGGGGAGTGCGTCGATATCCGGCTGCTCGATCCGGCCGAATGCGTGCGCGTGATCAACGAGAATCGCGATCTGCTCGTGGGCGTGAAGGTGCGCGTCGGCCGCGTCGCCAGTGGCGCAAACGGCGTTGCACCGCTCGACATGGCGGTTGAGGTCGCCGAGGAAACCGGCCTTCCGGTTATGGCGCATCTCGATCACCCGCCGCCCAGCCGCAAGGAGGTGCTCTCGCGGCTGCGGCCGGGCGACGTGCTCACGCATTGCTTCAAGCCGTTTCCCAATGCGCCGCTGCGATCGGACGGTGAAGTCTGGGAAGAGGTCAATCTCGCGCGTGAGCGCGGGGTCGTTTTCGATCTCGGCCACGGCGCCGCGTCGTTCGGCTTCGGCGTGGCAAAGGGCATGCTCGCGAAAGGCT
>DASSJW010000580.1:0-3448 GCA_035690995.1 Xanthobacteraceae bacterium | reverse complement strand
CCTTCTGCCCCGCACACGACCAGACGATCGATGGCGCGCGTCATTGCCACATAGAGCAGGCGCGCATGCTCGTCCTCGTTCTCGCGCCGGACGCGCTCGCGGGCTGCCGCGACTGCCTCCACGTCGTTGGCCTTTGGCCCCGCCCACACGAAATGGCCGGGAATGCCAGGGCCATCCGTCGCCAAATCGAGGAGCCGGGGTTGACGCTGTCCCGGTCCTGCAGGAGGCGTCGTAGTGTCGGCCAGGATGACGATCGGGGCCTCCAGCCCCTTGGCACCGTGCACGGTCATCACCCGCACCTCGTCGCGGGTGATTTCCATGTCGCGTTTGATGTCGGTCCGGGCTGCGCGCAGCCAGGCGACGAAGCCCTGCAGCGACGCCGTCTCGCGGCGTTCATAGTCAAGCGCGCGATTGAGAAACTCGTCGAGCGCGTCGTCGGCCTCGTGACCGAGTCGCGCAAGAAAGCGTTGACGGCATCGCTCGGTCCCCAGCACGCGCGCAAAGAATCCGAACGGCGTGTCCTTGCGGGCCCATTGCGCCAGGCGGTCGAGCCTGACGACCGCGTCTGCGAAGCGCGGGTCCAAGTGCGCCTTCGCCACCAACGCCGTGCGTAGCGATGTCTTGCGCTCCCAGGCGATCTTGAACAGGTCCTCGTCGTCCAGCCCGAACAGCGGTGATTTGAGGACGGTGGCCAGCGCGAGATCGTCAGCGGGCAGCAGCAGCGCGTCCGCGAGCACCATCAGGTCCATGACCGCGATATGCTCGGTCAGCACGAGCCGATCGGCGCCGGCAACCGGCACATGGGCATCCTTCAGCGACCGGATGATCGCCTCGAACAGGGCTCCGCGCTGGCGCACCAGTATCAACACGTCACCCGCGCGCGCGCCTTGCTTGGTCCAGCGCTTGACGTTTGCCGCGATCTTCACCGCCAGCCGGACTTGCGGACTCCTTTCCGTCAGCTCGTCGAACGGGGCATCCCAGGCCTCGATCTCGCGCTTGTCCTTGGGCTTGAGGGTATCCCAGATTTCGACCAGGCCGGGCGCGGCCTGCGGCAGGCATTCGTGCACCGGCCTGACATTTTCGGCGGACAGCCCGCGGAATGCTTCCGGCCGCTCGAACACCTTGTCGACGGCGCCGAGCACATTCGGCCCCGAACGGAAGGAGTGGCGGAAGGGTACATACTGCAGATCCCGGTCGATCGCCGCGCAGAGCCTCGCGAAGGTGCGTCGCATGGCGTCGAATTCGCGCGGCGCCGCCCCCTGGAACGAGAAGATCGATTGCTTCTCGTCACCCACGGCGAAGATCGTGCGGTTGATGGCGCGGGCGCCGGCGCCGGCAAAAAACTCACCAGTCAGACGCCGGATGATGTCCCATTGCTTCGGGCTCGTATCCTGCGCTTCGTCGATCAGCACGTGGTCGATGCCCTGGTCGAGCTTGTAATGCACCCAGGCCGCGCGGTCTTCACCCAGCAAAGTGAGCGCCTTGTCGATCAGATCGTCGTAGTCGAGGAGCCCGCGCCGGTCCTTGGCGCTCTGGTAACGGGAGATGACGGCATCGGCGATGGTCAGGAGCGCGGCCGTGCGGTTGCGGCAGGCGACCGCCTTGCGACGCTCTCGTAGCGGTATCAATCGCTGTTGTTCTCGTGAGAGGCGTTCGCAGAGCGCGGGATAGTTTCTTGCAAAGCCTTGTGTCACAAGATTGGGGCGTGGCTTGAACTTGGTATCGAAAAAGACCTCGAGGTAGGCCTCGACACGTGCGGCACCGATCGTCGCTGACGCAGCGCGGAGCCGCGCGCATTGATCTTGATCTCTTGGCGTACTCGTGTTGCACGCCTCGGCGACCGCCGCCCATTCGGATTGCGGCAGGATCGGCCCTTCGATGATCTCCTTCTCGATGTCCTCCAAGGAATCATCCGCGCAGATTCCGAGCGTCCCGCACAGCACGGCCACAGCTGCATCGACGCTGCCGCCGTGGTCGATCCATGCCCGTACCACGTCGCGTTTGCGGATGGCTTCGCCCACGACCTCCTTGAAGGTCCGGTCGGCGGCGACCGCGATTGCGGTTGCGAGCGCACGGCCGAGCGGGGTGTCCGGGGCCAGGGTGGCATCGAGCAGCACGCCCAGGCTGGTCTCGCCCAGAAGCTGCGCCTCCGCCGCTTCGTCGAGCACGTCGAACCGGGCAGCGACGGTGGCCTCGAACGGAAACTGATGCAGAAGCCGGGTGCAGAACGCGTGGATCGTCTGCACTTTCAGGCCGCCGGGCGTCTCAAGCGCCAATGCGAACAGCCGCCGTGCCCGCGCCCGCCGCGCCGGATCGGGATCGAGATTGGACATCCGCCGGATCGCCGCATCAAGCTTCTGATCGTCGAGCGCGGTCCAGCGCCGCAGCTCGTCGAACACGCGGTTGGCCATATTGGCGGCGGCGGCCTTGGTGAATGTGATGCAGAGAATCTTGCCAGGCTCGACGCCGTCGAGCAGGAGGCGGATCACCCGTTGCGCGAGCACGTGGGTCTTGCCCGATCCGGCATTGGCGGCGACCCAGGCCGATAGCGCGGGGTCCGATGCGGTAATCTGCAGCCGCAGCACGGCCTCCGGGATGATGCGAGGCGCGTTCATTCGCTCACGCCCATGCCGTCTTCCTCGTCGGTGCCCCCGACCGACCACTCTTTGACGCGCGAGAGGTGGTCGTAGGTGCCGTAGCGGTTCTTCCACATCGACAGCACCAGCGGCAGGTAGGGCTGCTGCTCGTCCTCGAACCGCGCTGCGACCGATTGGAGCTTATCAAGCGCCCGCTGGGCGTGAGTGTCCGGGTCGCCTTCCGTGAACTTGATCGTCTCTTGCTTGCCTGCGGGCTCGCCACCCTTGAGCGCGACGTAAACGAGTTCGCGCACCGAGGCATCGGCGGCAATATCGCCAAATCCGCCGCCGCGCAGGATCGCGGCCTCGAGTGTAAGCTGCGGCGAGATGCCGATGCGTACTTGCTTCTCAGTCGGCACCTGCCCGGTCTTGTAATCGAGAATGGCATAGCCGCCGTCCGCGAGCTCTTCGATGCGGTCGGCGCGCCCGCGCAGCGTGAACACGCGCTCGCCGAGCGGGATCTCGATCTTGCCCGACGTTTCGGCCTTGAGCGTCTTGACCCGGGCGCGCCGCTTGGTCTCCCAGTCGGCAAACCAATGCGCGATGCGCTGGAAGCGTGGCCACCAGAACGCCCGTGCCTCGGGATAGTCTTCGAGCGCGATGAAATGCCTGGCGCCGATCTCGATCAGCGCGGCAGCGGGATCGGCCGGCAGCGCACCGGCGAAGGTCTTGGTGAACTCGCTCAGCGCGCCGTGGATGACAATGCCGCGGTCGGCCGCGCCCGGCGGCAGGTCGATGGGGTCGAGCTCGCGCAATTTGAGAATATGCTTGGCATAGATGGTGTAGGGGTCGCGCAGCCAGCTTTCGATCTC
>DASSJW010000579.1:0-3619 GCA_035690995.1 Xanthobacteraceae bacterium | reverse complement strand
AGTGCCAAGACCGGCAATCCGGTCTACGAGCGGCCGGTCGTGCTCGTGCTCTATCGCGAGGACCACAAGTTCCTGCTCGATCCCATCATTCCGCGTCCCGGCGGCACGGTCGCCAACTACGATCTGGTCATCGCCTCGCAGCCCTACCGCGCGCGCGCATCGCTCGATTTCAAGGCCAAGCGCGTGATCGCGCCGCTCGCCAAATCGCTCGGACCAGGTGGTCGGCTGATCGCCATTCATTCCCACGGCAACGATCCGGGCATGGAGATCATCCAGAAGATCTGGCCGGGCGACAATCCGTTCGTCCACGACCGCCACCAGATCATGAAGGCGGTGAAACACGAGCTTGGCCCTGCCGGGCGCGACCTCAATTTCAACGCCTATGCCGACAACCGCTCTCTCTTCCGCTACGACATGCACACGCTGCCCAGCGAGATATCGGACGTGTCGATTGGCACCTCGACGCTGTTCGCGGCGTGGAACGCGGCGATTTACGTGGCCCAGGTCGAGGATGACCGGCTTGCGGACGTCGTGGCCGACGGCCGTTACCTGGAATCGACGCGCGAGGTTCTGCGCGATCACGGGGCGCTCTGGTTCTACGACGAGTCATACGTGATCTCGCGCCGGCGCGAGTGACGGCCTCATCGCTCGTGTCGCGGCCCAGCGAGCGCCTGGTCCCGGGTCTCCATCCGCTCGGAGTAGGAACGCCTCGCTCCTGTCGCCGGGGCACGAGCCAAAGGCGATGCCTATGAACGGAACCTCGTCTGTGACGACCGTCGAGCCGCACAATTGCATCGATCCGGCCAGCGCGATCGTGGATTTCGCGCGCGGCTTCTCGCTCGAAGCGACGCGGCCGTCGGCCGACGAGATCGCCGTTCTGGCCGCCGTCGCCCGCCCCGGCACCCGCGTCTATCTGAGCGCCGTGCCGACGAGACCGGCCCAGGACGCGATCGAAGCCGCGGTGCGCCTGCACGCGGCAGGTTTCGAACCGGTGCCGCACCTGGCCGTGCGCAACTTCGCCACCGCTCGCGAGCTCGATGATTTCCTTGCCCGTGTCGGCGGCGAGGCGGGGGTGCGGCAGGTGCTGGTGATCGCCGGCGACCGCGATCAGCCGGCCGGCGATTTCCGCAGCTCGATCGAGGTGATCGACAGCGGCGCATTGCAGCGCCACGGCATCGTGGAGATCGGCATCGCAGGTTATCCCGACGGCCACCCGCGCATATCCGAGCAAGACCTCGACCGGTCGCTGGCGGACAAGATCCATGTCGCCGAGACGACCGGGATGGCCGTGCACATCGTCACCCAGTTCTGCTTCGACGCGCAGGCGATCCTGCAATGGATCGGCCGCTTGCGCGACTTCGGCGTTGAACATCCGGTGCGGATCGGCTTTCCCGGTCCCACCAATCTTGCGACGCTCTTGCGCTATGCCCGGCGCTGCGGCGTGCGGGCGTCCGCCCAGGGACTGGCGCGGCAGGCCGGCCTGGTGCGGCAGCTTTTTGCCATGTCGACGCCCGACATCCTGGTGCGCACGATCGCCGAGGCGCGCGCCCACAGGCATCTTGGCGAGATCGCACCGCATTTCTTCTCCTTCGGCGGACTGGCGCAGGCCGCGCGATGGGGCGCGGCGGTGGAAGAACGCCGGATCGCGCTCGAACCGGGGGCCGGATTCCGGGTCGAGCCGCCGCGCAGCGGGGCCTGATGCAGCAGCGAAGAGACCGGCCGGGCCGGCTTGAATGTGGGAGAGCACCCGTTTAAGCCAAGGCAACCTGCGGCCGATGGAGCGATGCGTCACGCAATGGAAGCTGGTTGTGCCCGTCTCAATCGAGCATCGGCGACGCTCGATCGCCGTCGTTTCATGGCAGGTACTGTCGCCGCATGCGCGGCCGGCTTGCTGCCCGCGCCGGCGCGGGCCAACGTTCCGGTCGCCTACGACTGGAGCGCCGCACCGCCGACGGATCCGAAGTCGGATTTCATCGCTTGGATGACCAAGAACCGCGGCGAGGACCCGGGCTTTCTCGGGCAGCGCTGGGACCGGTACAAGCAGCTGCTCGCCAGTCGCGACATCTGGGACAAGCGGGATATTCGCGCATACTTGCTGACGCCGCGCGAAGAGTTCGTCACCAGGCAAAATCTCGGCCGTGCCTATGAATGGCATTACCTCAACATCGGCTACGGAGTGACAATTACCGGCCCGCACACGGTCGCACGCATGACCAATTCCATGGACGTCAAGTTCGGCGACAAGGTGCTCGAGATCGGCACCGGTTCGGGCTACCAGTCCGCCTACCTCTCGAACCTGACCGACAAGGTGTGGTCGATCGAGATCATCAAACCGTTGGCAGAGCGCACCCGCCGTCTCTACGATGCGCTGATCGAGCGCGGCTACACCGAATACAAGTCGATCACTACCAAGAACGCGGACGGCTATTACGGCTGGGAGCAAGAAGGGCCTTTCGACAAGATCATCGTCACCTGCGCGATCGATCACATTCCGCCGCCGCTGCTGCAGCAGCTCAAGCCGAACGGCATCATGGTCATCCCGGTCGGCCCACCCGGCGTCCAGCACGTGCTCAAGGTGGCCAAGCAGCAAGCCGCCGACGGCGCCATCAACATCGCACGCTCGGATATCTACCAGGGCGGCCGTGTCTCTTTCGTGCCATTCACGAAGCTCGATGGCGACGCGATCAGGGGCACCCACAGCGGCAGGTGAGCGCCAGCATGATCCGAAAAGTTGCAGACTTTTCGGGATAGGTCATGCGCCCGAATGTTCAGAGCGAAATCGCGGTCGGTCCGAAGCGATCTGCACTAATACGCGGCCGCGAGCAGGGCGCGCACGTCTTCGGCCGACACCTTTCGCGGCGCGCTGATCGACATCGCCGCCACCTCGCCTGCCACGAAATCGACCTTGGCACGATCGAACCCGACCTCCGCCAGTCGCTGCGGGATCGGGAAACCCCGCAGCATGACGGCGAGGCGGTCCCCGGGATCGCGGCCCAGTGCCTCCGTCAAGCGCGCTTGCGCCTCCGGCGCCGCCGCGAGGTTGAAGCGCGTCACGTGCGGAAGGATGATCGCGTGGGTCTCGGCATGCGGCAGTCCGAGCCCGCCGAGCACGTGGGCGAGCTTATGTTGCAGCGCCGTCCCGGCGGTGAGTACGACACCGGCAAGCCAGGCCGCGATCAGGCATTCGGCGCGCGACTCGCGGTCCGAACCGTCGGCGATCACCCGCGGCAGATGCACGCTGAAACGCCGCGTCGCGTCGGTCGCGAGCGCCACCAGGAAAGGTGTGCGGTCACCAACCCAGAGGCCCTCGACGCAATGCGCGATGGCATTCATGGCGCTTGCGGCGCTCACCGGCGCGGGCAGGCCGAGGGTCAGATCCGGATCGTAAACGATGGTGCGCGGCAGAACGCGGCTGTCCTTGCCGGTGAACTTGCGCTCGCCCTCGCTCAGTCCCCAGATCGTCGTCGCCTCCGATCCAGAATAGGTGGTGGGCACCGCGAGAATCGGCAGGCCGCGATCGCGCGCGATGATCTTGGCAAGCCCGATGGCGGCGCCGCCGCCGGCCGCGACGAGGCCGTCGGCGTGGGCCGCCGCCGCGCGGCCGGCTTCCGCCACCGCT
>DASSJW010000578.1:0-13388 GCA_035690995.1 Xanthobacteraceae bacterium | reverse complement strand
GGGCGGCGATCGGCAAACGGCGCGTAGGTCATCAATTCGCGGACAGCGGTCGCCTTGGTGAAGCCGGTCTGCTTGATTTCCACCACCAGCTTGCCGGGCAACAGCTCGATTGCTGCCGCCTTGAGCTCATCGCAAATCTTGGCTGCAGCCTCCCGCACGAGTCGCTCCTTTTCCGGCGCCAGCCGGTAGTGCAGCGCCAAGGAGTACCCCTTGTCCTCGAGGACGATGCCGGGCCCCGCTTCCGCGATGGCGGCAAACTGGCGTTTCACGCCGGGGTCGAGCGGCGGCAGCCGCGGCGACTCCGGAGCAGCGCCGGGAATCGTGCGCAGTTCGGCGCCGTGGCCACCGATCGCGGGCAATTGCAGAGGAGAAAAGATCAGATCGAGCTCGTTGACGGGCCGCCCGCTCACGAAGGCGACGGCCCCGCCGGTGCGGTCCCAAAGTCGTCCCAACGTCTCGCGCAACGCATGCGAAACATAGACCTCCCGCGGCGTCGGGGCGAAGTCGAGAAGCGTGCCATCCACGTCCAGCAGAATGGCGAACTGGCTGAGATCGGCAGGAATCGAAGGTACGCGGTTTGACATGATGGTTGTCCGGCAAATTGTCCCAACACATGTGCGGGCAACAGCCCAGAGCATGCAAAATCGAGGAAGGCTACGAGAGGTGTGCGGATTTGCACCTGATGGGGGAATAACTCATTGATTTAGTGATGGTTCCGACTGGCCGCGCGCGATTTTACAGCCGCAATTGGCAATTTCATGGGCAGTCTCTCCGATGGCCGGACGCTATACGCCACATAGGTCTGCCAACGCCGAAATAAAAGGCGTGTGGCGCTCACAACGCCATTCCGCCATCCACCAGATGCGCCTGTCCGCTGATGTAGCTGGCTTCGTCGGAAGCGAGAAAGACCGCGAGCGCCGCAACCTCCTCGGGCCTCCCGAGGCGACCCATGGGCTGGCGCTCGACAAAAGCCCGCTCCACCTCGGCCACGGATTTGCCGGTCGTCTGCGACCGTTCGCGGATCCGGCCTTCGAGCGAAGGCGATTCGATGGTACCGGGACAAATCGCGTTTGCCCGGATGCCGCGTCGAATGAAGTCGGCGGCGACAGCCTTGGTCAGCCCGATGACGGCGGCCTTGGTTGCGCCGTAGGCGTAGCGATCGGGAACGCCGCGAATGGACGATACCGCGGATGAGATGTTGACGATCGAGCCCGCGTTCTTCTCCAGCATTGCAGGCAGGAATGCCCTGATCGTCCGATGCATCGACTTGACGTTGAGATCGAACGAGAAGTCCCAATCCTGCTCGGAACAATCGAGCACGCTGCCGTGGTGCACATAGCCGGCGCAGTTGACCAGCACGTCGAGTGCGCCGAACTCGGCGGCGACCTGCTTGGCGAGCGCGTCGACCGCAGCGGTCGAGCGCACGTCGAGCTTCAGGCGCTTGGTACTCGTGATGCCGTCGAGCTTGCTCTCGTCCACGTCGGTCGCGATCACGCTCGCGCCCTCGGCGGCGAATGACTCGGCGATCGCGCGACCGATTCCCTGTCCTGCCGCGGTGACAAGCGCGACCTTGCCTTGCAGACGTTTCGCCATCAGGTCATTCCTCCGTCACACGCACATCAACGGCATACCGGCCGGATTGGTTCATGCCGCGAACGCGGTTGCACCGAGCGCGGGTTCCAGGACCGCTGCAAGATCCTTGCAGGCGCGGCGGCGCCGGCGTTCGCGTTATAACCATCGCGATGACAGCGCGTCAGTGATTGTCGCGCGGCACGCTCTTTTGTGCGACCCGATGATATTTGACCGCAGGTTTGAGCACCATGCCGTCGGCGAGCTGGTCGACCAGCGCGCGTTGGATTTCCTGCCAAGGCGTCTGGCTTGGCGGGACGCCGTAGCCGCCCTGCTTTTCCAGCGCCGCTCGCCGCCGCGCCAGTTCGTCTTCGGGCAGCAACATATTGGCGGTACCGTTGTTGAGATCGATGCGCACGCGGTCGCCGGTCGCGAGCAGCGCAAGCCCGCCGCCGATCGCCGCTTCGGGCGAGGCGTTGACGATCGACGGCGATGCTGACGTCCCGGACTGGCGGCCATCGCCGATGCAAGGCAAAGACGTGATGCCCTGCTTGATCAACGCTGCCGGCGGCTGCATGTTCACGACCTCCGCCGAGCCCGGATAGCCGATCGGCCCGACGCCGCGGATGAACAGCATCGTGCGCTCGTCGATCTGCAAGGAAGGATCATCGATGCGGTGGTGATAATCCTCCGGACCGTCGAACACCACGGCGCGGCCTTCGAAGGCATTGGGATCGTTTGGGTTCGACAGGTAGCGCTCCCGGAATTCTTCCGAAATCACGCTGATCTTCATGACGGCGGAATCGAACAGATTTCCCGACAGCACCTTGAAGCCCGCATGCTTCTTGAGCGGGCGATCATAGGGAAGGATCACGTCGGCGTCGGTGCTCTTCGCCCGCTTAACGTTCTCGCCGATGGTCTTGCCGTTGATCGTGAGCGAGTGCGGATGGATGCGGCCGGCTCCGATCAGTTCGTGCAGCACCGCCGGCAACCCGCCGGCGCGGTAATATTCTTCGCCGAGATATTTTCCGGCGGGCTGCATGTTGACCAGCAGCGGGACGTCGTAGCCGATCGTTTCCCAGTCCTTGATCGAGAGCTTAACGCCAACGTGGCGCGCAATGGCATTAATGTGAATCGGCGCGTTGGTCGAGCCGCCGATCGCCGAGCACGCGACGATCGCGTTCTCGAATGCGTCACGGGTGAGGATGTCGGACGGCTTGAGGTCCTCCCATACGATCTCGACCGCGCGGCGGCCGGTCTTATAGGCGATCTGCGCACGCTCACGGTACGGCGCCGGAATAGCGGCGCAGCCGGGCAGGGAAAGACCGAGCGCCTCGGCCAGCGCGTTCATGGTCGAGGCCGTGCCCATCGTATTGCAGTGGCCGATGGATGGTGCCGACGACGCAACGAGATCGAGAAATTCCTTGTAGTCCATGCGCCCGGCGGCGTGTTCCTGGCGTGCCCACCACACCACGGTGCCCGAGCCGGCGCGTTCGCCTTTCCACCAACCATTGAGCATGGGCCCGCCGGACAGGACGATTGCCGGCATGTCGACGGTCGCCGCTGCCATGATGGCGGCGGGCGTGGTCTTGTCGCAGCCGGTGGTGAGGACCACGCCATCGAGCGGATAGCCGAACAGAACCTCGACCAGACCGAGATAGGCAAGGTTGCGATCGAGCGCCGCCGTGGGCCGCTTGCCGGTCTCCTGGATCGGATGCATGGGGAACTCGAACGCGATGCCGCCGGCGTCGCGGATGCCCTCGCGCACGCGCTGGGCGAGTTCAAGATGGTGGCGATTGCAGGGCGAAAGGTCGGAGCCGGTCTGGGCGATGCCGATGATCGGTTTCCCGGAAGTCAGTTCGTCCTTTGTCAGTCCGGCATTGAGATAGCGCTCGAGATACAACGCCGTCATTCCCGGATTGTCGGGATTGTCGAACCACAATCGCGAGCGCAGAGGTGGCTTTTTTGCATCCGTCGGCACGGGAGGACTCCACTCCAGCGTTCCAGGCGCGGCGCAACCGCGCTCGCCTACATATAGGGCTGGCCCACATGCGTCCTACGCGCTTCAGCCGTGCAGCGAAAGCGCGAAAAATCAGGGAAGCGCCGCGACCGCCGTGAGCTTCTGGTAGGCGCCGGCGTCGCGGAGCGCCGCCACGATGCGGTCGGGCGTCAATGGCATCTGAGCAAACCGCACGCCGAAGGGCGAGAGCGCATCCTCGATGGCGGCGATGATCGCCGCCGGTGCGGGAATGGTGCCGCCCTCGCCGGCGCCCTTGACGCCGAGCGGATTGAGCGGATTGGGCGTTTCCACGTGCTCGATCGCGCAGCCCGGCACATCGAGCGCCGCCGGTAATAGATAATCCTGGAACGAGGTCGTCAGCGGCTGGGCGTCGGCATCATATTTCATCCATTCGAACAGCGCGTTGCCGATGCCATGGGCGACCCCGCCCTGCACCTGGCCATCGACGATCAGCGGATTGATGATATTTCCGCTGTCATGGGCGACCGTATAGGCGAGGAGCGTCACGCCGCCGGTGAAGGGATCGACCTCCACCTCGGCGACATGAGTGCCGTTGCAATAGGACGCCTGCTGCGGCGTGAAATAGGCGGTGTGCTCGAGACCGGGCGCCTGGCCTGGGGCAAAGGAAAATCCCGGCATGCCTTGTGCGAGCCGCGCGAGCTCGCCCAGCGTGATCGAAGGCCGGTTGCCGCCGCGGCCGGTGGCGCGGCCATCCTCGACGTCGATGTCGCTCTCGGGTACGCCGAGCACGCGCGCGGCCAGCACGACGATCTGCTTGCGCACGTGTTCACCCGCCAGCAGCGCGGAGGATCCGGCATTGATCGCCTGCCGGCTGGCAAATGCGCCCACGCCCTGGGAGATCGCCGCGGTATCGCCCGCGGTCATGACGACATCTTCCATGCGGCAGCCGACCCGGTCCGCTACGATCTGCGACAGTGTCGTGCGCGTGCCTTGTCCTTGCGACGTGGCGCCGGTCGCAACGGCGACCCTCCCGTTGGGGAGCACGCGCACGGTTACGCCCTCGAATGGCCCGAGGCCCGTCCCTTCCACGTAATTGCCAATGCCGATGCCGAGATAGCGCCCCTTGGCGCGCGCGTCGCTTTGGCGCCCGCGGAAGCTTGCGTAGTGCGAGAGTGCGAGCGCCCGGGTCTGGCTCTTTGGGAAATCCCCGCTCGCGTAGACCAGCGGCTTGCCGTCACGAAACGTCAACCCGACGGAGTACGGCATCTGCTCGGGCCGGATCATGTTGCGGGCGCGCAGCTCGGCAGGATCGATCGTGAGCTCGCGCGCCGCGCGGTCCATCAGCCGCTCCATCGCAAACACCGCCTGCGGCCGGCCGGCGCCTCGTACCACCGTGGTCGGGACGCGGTTGGTGAGCACGACCGTCACCTCCAGCGCATAGGCGGGTACGACATACGGGCCCGGGAAAGTCGTGGCGGCGATGTATGGCGCGATGATGCCCCACGGCAGGAACGCGCCGTTGTCGTGCAGCATGGTACCGCGCAGGCCGAGAATCTTTCCGTGCGCATCGACGGCCAGCGCGACCTTCCAATGCTGGTCGCGTTCCTGGGTCGCGGAGAGAAAATGCTCGCGCCGATCCTCCTGCCAAGTCACCGGATGGTGCAGTTGCAGGGCGGCGGCCGCGATCACCGCTTCCTCGGCGTAGAACGGCGCCTTGGTGCCGAAGCCGCCACCGACATGGGGCGCGATCACCCGGATGGAGTCGAGGTCGCGCTCAAGCAGGTCCGCGAGCGTGCCGCGGCAAAGGTGCGGCGTCTGCGTCGCCGACCACACGGTCAGAATGTCACTGCCCGGATCGTGGCTTGCCAGCACGGCGCGGCCTTCGAGCGTCATGGCACCGCCGCGATGAAGCGACAGTTCCTCCTCGAACACATGTGCCGCACGCGCAAATGCCGCGGCCGTGTCGCCGTAGGCCATGGGAACGACGGCGGCGATGTTGGTGGCAAGGTCACTGTGGGCGCAGGCGGAGCCGGGTCGTGCAGCTTCGCGGTAGTCGCTCACGGCCGGCAGGACGTCGAAATCGACCTGCACGGCCGCGGCAGCGTCCTCCGCGAGATAGCGGTTGGCCGCGATCGCAACCGCGATGGTCTGTCCGACATAGCAGACTTCATGGCGCGCCAGCGCCAGCTGCGTGCGCGGCGTTTTGATCGACGGATTCGGCACCAGCATCGGAATTTGACCGGTCGCCATGCGCGGCGGCAGATCATCCGCGGTGAGCACCGCGTGGACGCCGGGCAGGGCGCGCGCCGCCGAGCTGTCGATGGAGCGGATCCTGGCATGGGCGTGGGGAGCGCGCACAAAGCAGGCGTGCAGCGCGCCCGGCATCTGGATGTCGTCGACGAAGCGACCGCGCCCGGTGAGCAGCGCCGGATCTTCGAGGCGCGCGACGCGGGCGCCGAAATGTTTCGCGCCCATGATCGATGTCCCGGAACAGCGCAACGCGGCAACGGACGATACACCGGCAGCGTTGCATTGCAATCGCAACAAATTGCGGGTGGCAAACGCGCGTCGCATCGCCGGTGTCGATCGGAGTGGCGCCGGCAGACACGCCCGGCGGGATGGCACCACCTTTCAATGGTGAGCGTTCTATGGTTATGGGAGACCCGGTTCCGGCTCAGCGGAACCGGATGGTCCGTGAAATCGTGCTGCCGAGGTTTGCCAAATGCTCGAGGTGAGCGCCGATCCGCGCCGATCCGCTCGGCCGACCGCCGGGCCGCCGCTTGATTTCCAGGCCCATCTCGCCGCGCTCGAGGCGCACGGCCTGCTCGTGCGGGTGGACCGACCCATCAATAAGGATACCGAGCTGCATCCTTTGGCGCGCTGGCAATTCCAAGGCGGACTCGGGGAAGATCAGCGCCGCGCCTTCCTGTTCACCAACGTCACCGACGCGACCGGCCGACGCTATGACATTCCGGTCGCGGTCGGAGCGCTTGCCGCCTCGCCGCAGATCTACGCCATCGGCATGGGTCGTCTGGTCGAGGAGATCGAAGCGGCATGGGTGCATGCCATCGCCCACCCGATCGCGCCGGTCGCGGTGTCCTCGCCGCCGTGCCAAGCCGTGGTCCTCCGGGGCGATGAGCTGCGCGGATCGGGCAAGGGGTTGGCACGGCTGCCGGTGCCGATCTCGACGCCGGGATTCGACGCCGCGCCCTACCTCACTGCCACGCTTTGCGTCACGCGCGATCCCGACTCCGGCATCCAGAACATGGGCACCTATCGCGGGGCGTTGAAGGCGACGGACCGGCTGGGCGTGCGGATGGCGTCGCGCATCGGCGGCGCCGGCGGCTACCTGCATTGGAAGAAACACAACAAGCGTCGCGAGCCGATGCCGTGCGCCATCGTGATCGGTTGTGCGCCGGTCGCCATGTTCACGGGCGGCATGAAGCTTGCCATCGATCTCGATGAGATGGCGGTCGCGGGCGGGCTCGCAGGGGCGCCGATCCGGATGGCGCGGGCCGTCACCGTCGATCTCAACGTTCCGGCCGATGCCGAGATCGTCATCGAGGGGCTGATCGACCCCGATCTGCTCGAGCCGGAAGGGCCGTTCGGCGAAAGCCACGGCCATGTCGCGCTCGAGGATTTCAACATGTCCATGCGGGTGACGGCGATCACGCACCGGCAGTCGCCGGTGTTCGTATCGATCATCAGCCAGGTGACGCCGAGCGAATCGAGCGTGCTCAAGAAGGTGGCGATGGAGCCTTTCTTCTTCACGCATTTGCGCGAGCAGCTTTCGATCAAAGGGGTGCGGCGCGTGGTGATGCACGAGCCGCTCTCCAATCTGCGCAAGGTCATCTTCGTCCAGTACGAACGAGGCACGCCCCGGACCGAGGTCTGGCGCGGCTTGCACGGTGCCGCGACGCTGCTCGCCGATTGCGGGAAGATCTGCATTGCGGTGAGCGAGGACATCGATCCGACCAACACCGATGCGGTCTTCTGGTCGCTGGCCTATCGTTCCAATCCGATCGAGGACGTGCATATCGCGCCGCATCGCTCCGCCGGACACGGTCCGAAATCCGGCCCGCGCAGCGAAGAGTCGACCATTCTCATCGACGCCACACTGAAACATTCGGCGCCGCCGCTGGCGCTGCCGGCGCGCGAATTCATGGAGCGGGCACGAACGATCTGGCAGGAGCTCAAACTGCCGGCCCTGACGCCGCAACCGCCCTGGCATGGCTACTCGCTCGGAGACTGGTCGGAGAACTGGTCGGCCTATGCCGAGCGCGCGGTGGCCGGCAAGTGGGAACAGAGCGGCCACGAAACGTTCGCCCGTCGACGCGGCGGATTGATCCCGGAGACGCCCGTGCGCGAGGTCGAGGGGAAAGAAAGCAAGGACTAACGTTTCCCGTCGGCCCTCACACCACGATCGTCAGCCGCTTGGCGGCCCGTGTCACGCCGGTATAGAGCCAGCGGTCGCGGTTGTCGGGGAACGCACCAGATTCATCGAACAGCACGACGTCGTCCCACTGCGAACCCTGCGCCTTGTGGACCGTCAACACATAGCCAAAATCGAACTCGTCGTAGGCTTTGCGTTGCGGCCAGTCGAACTCCTCGATGGTCCCGGTAAAGCATTCCGGCCGAACCGATACCTTGATCAGCCGCTCGCCCAGGTCCTCGTCGGGCTTGAGCCGCATCCGGATGATTTGCCGCCGCGGCTTCGGGCGTTCCTTCACCACCCAGAGGCCGCCGTTGAACAATCCCTTGCGGCGGTTGTTGCGCAAGCAGACCAGCTTGTCGCCCGCCATCGGCAGCGGCTCGGCAAAACCGCGCCGCTCGCGCAGGCGCGCGTTATAGGCGCGGCGCGTGACGTTGCGGCCAACCAGGACCTGGTCCGCGTCGAGCACGCGCTTGGGGTCGAGCGCCTCGCGCCCGACCACCTGGGTCTCGCCGTATTGACCCTGCGTCAGCGGATTGCCGGCGCGGATCTGCATCGACAGCCGCACGATCGGATCATCCTGCGCCTGCCGATGGACCTCGGTCAGCATTGCATCCGGCTTGGCGTCGGTGAAAAAACCGCCGCCGTGAATGGGCGGCAGTTGGGCGGGATCGCCGAGCACCAATAGCGGGACCCCGAACGACATCAGGTCGCGCGCGAGCTCGGCGTCGACCATCGAGCATTCGTCGATGATGATGAGCTTGGCCTTCGAGGCGGGTGCCTCGTTCCAGAGCTCGAAGCTTGGAGTCTCCTCGCCGCTTTCGCGCGCCTTGTAGATGAGGCTGTGGATGGTGGAGGCGCTGTGGCAACCCTTGCTGCGCATCACGCATGCGGCCTTGCCGGTAAAGGCCGCGAACAGGACCTTGCCGTCGACGCCTTCGGCGATGTGCTTCACGAGCGTGGTCTTGCCCGTTCCGGCATATCCGAACAGGCGGAAGATGGAGGAACGCCCGCGCGCGCCTTTGAGCCAGTTCGAGGCCGCGGTCAGCGCAGCGTCTTGGTGGGGCGTGAAGACCGGCATGGGCAAAAGAGCACTCTGGACGCATAAGGAACAAAATAAGAACGACTGTCAACCGTCCAAGACGGCCAACAGCCGGCCAGAGTGGAGAGAATCCGAGCCCCGCGAGTGCATGCGCCCCCCGAGGCCGCATGCACTCACGCAGGGATATCAGACGAACAGAAACCGCACCGTGGATGCAGCCGCCAGCGCCGCACCCAGCGTCGCAAGCAGATATTTGATCCAGGATGATTCGGCCGGCGCCGGAGTCGGCGCGGCCGCGGCAAGGTCGAGTTCGTTGACTTCGTTCGGGTCGACGGTCGCCACGCTACCCGCCGCAACCGGCGCGGCGTCGGCAGTGACCGGCGCCGCAGCGGCGGTGGCGGGCGCAGTCGTCGGCCAGGCGGCGACGGCGGGCGCCGGAGCTTCGGTCCGGTCGGCTTCAACCGGCGCCGGCGTCACCGGCGGCGCAGCCGCGGCGGAATCGACCGGCGGCTCCTGCGCCTCCGGTTTGACCGCCTTGGCGCGGGATGGAGCGCGTGTTGCTGCCTCCCGCTCGGTTTTCGGTCGCGCCTTCTCGTCCTGATGCGTCGCAGTACGCTCGTCCTGGCGCGGTGCGGCGTGAGTCGCCTTCTTGCGCGCCGGTGCGGCCGGCGCAGCCTTGGCCGGCGCTTCGGCCGCCTCTGGCGCGTCCGATACGATCGGGCACGGAAAGCGATCGTTGTCGCAGGCCAGCGCATGGCTCAACGGCAAACCGGTGAGCACCCCCGTTGCAGTCGCGGCGACTGCCAAAGCGCGTAATGTATGCATGTATCCTCCTGTCCCCAAAAGGTGGATGCGCCTATAGGCATGGTTGGTGATGGCTTCAGGTTGACGCAATTGAGGAATTGTTCGCGCAATTCAGGGGCAAAGACGGCGGTTCGAAGGCGGCTATTCACTGGCAGCGGTGGCAACGGAGGCGATCATGAACGAGGATGTCTTCAACAGCAGCATCCGCAAATTTCTCAAGACGCTGGGAGTGACGGCCCAGCGCGAGATCGAGAAGGCGGTGCGCCAAGCCCTGGCGGAGGGCAAGATCAAGGGCAACGAAAAGTTTCCCGCCGAAGCCACCGTCACGCTCGGCAGCATCGGCTTCTCCCACAAGATCAAGGGGGACATCGAACTGGAATGATGCCCCGCAGCCGGGGGCCGGAGATCGAATTGTTGCCGCACCGCAGGCCTTGACGCACGGGGGCCTTCGGCACGCTTGCGCCGCCGGCGCGGACGTCGTGGCGCGCAGTGCTAATCGACGCTTACACCGCTGGCCTTGATCGGCGCGGCCCATTTTTCGATCTCGGCCTTGAGGAACTGGCCGAGATATTCCTGCGTGGTCCGGTCGTCCGCAACGATCACGGCGCCCAGTCCTTCGAGTCGCTCGCGCACCGCCGGGGTTTTCAGCGCTTGGACCACCGCATCGTTCAACTTCTTGACCACATCGGCGGGCACGCCCTTCGGCAGGAAGATGGCGTTCCAGGTGTAGGCCTCAAGATTCGGGGTTCCCTGCTCAAGTCCGGTCGGCAGATTCGGCAGCGCCTTTGAGCGCTCCTTGGTCATGATCGCAATCGGCTTCACCGTGCCGCCGTCGATTTGCGGTTTGGCGGTGCTGACGATCTCGCACAGATAGTCGATACGGCCGCCCTGCAGATCCTGCATCGCGGGGCCGGTGCCGCGATAGGGCACATGGGTAATGTCCACGCCGATAAGGTAGTTCAGCAGCACGCAGCCGAGATGGGTCGCGGAGCCCGCGCCGGCCGAGCCGTATTGCATCTTGGATTGGTTCGCTTTCGCGTAGGTGATGAATTCCTTCAGATTGCTCACCGGCAGATCCTTGCGCGTGATCAGCGCGATCGGAACCTCGGCGATGAGCGCGACCGGCGTGAAATCAGTTCCCGAATTGTAGAGCGGCTTCTTGTACATGGTCTGGCTTTGGGCGTGGGTCCCTACGGTGCCCAGCACGAAGGTGTAGCCATCGGGGGCCGCGTCGGCGACGCGCTTCGAGCCGGTCATGCCGCCGGCGCCGCCGACATTCTCCACCACCACCTGCTGACCGAGAATCTCGCTCATGCGCTGCGCCATGACGCGGCCGAGCACGTCGGTCGGGCCACCCGCCGCGAACGGAATGATCATCGTGAGCGGTTTTGACGGATAGGGTTGTGCCTGTGCCGCCCCGGTCACTGCCAGCAAGAGGCCGAGCGCCGCGCCCGAAATCGTTCTGAGCATCTCTTATCTCCCTGAATTTGCGGAACCCTTGCCCCTCTGCCGGAGGTGGGTCAAGTCGCGGTTTGACGCGGGGTTCCCGCGCTTGTGAGCGACCGCCGCGCCGGGTATGACGCGAGTTCAATAGCGGAGGTCCTGCTCGTGAAGATCTGCTCATGCCGATGACCCGCGTCGCGATTGCCGGGCTTGGGGCGATCGGCCGCGTGCTCGCGCGCAAGCTCGCCGATGGCATACCGGGTCTCGTGCTCGCGGGCGCCGCGGCGCGCGATACGGCCAAGGCGCAAGCTTGGCTCGATGCCGAGCGGATCGCCTGCCCACTGGTCGAGCCTGAGGCGTTCCCCACCCTGGCCGATCTCGCCATCGAGTGCGCGCCGGCGTCGGTGCTCGAACGCATTTGCCGGCCGATGCTGGAGGCCGGAAAGCAGGTGATGGTGCTCTCCGCCGGCGCGCTGCTGCCACGACCCGAATTGGTTGAGCTCGCAAAGGCGCGGGGCGGCCAGATCATCGTGCCGACCGGCGCCCTTCTCGGCCTCGACGCCGTCACTGCCGCCGCCGAGGGTCAAATTCGTTCCGTGCGAATGATCACGCGCAAACCGCCGCGCGGCCTTGCGGGGGCGCCCTATCTCGAGGCGAACGGCATCTCAATCGACGGGCTCAACGAGCCCAAGCGGGTGTTTGCCGGCAGTGCCCGCGACGGAGCGGCAGGCTTCCCCGCCAACGTCAACGTGGCGGCGGCGCTGTCACTGGCCGGCATCGGACCGGACCGCACGATCATGGAGATCTGGGCGGACCCCACGGTGGAACGCAACTGTCACACCATCGAGGTCGACAGTGACTCGGCCCATTTTACAATGTCGATCGAGAACATCCCCTCGGAGAACCCCAAGACGGGCCGGATCACGGCCCTTTCCGTCCTGGCGGCCCTGCGCAAGCTCCACGCGCCGCTGCGAGTTGGAACTTGAGTTAATCTTTTCTGAATTTCGCGGCCCCGCTTTTTCGCGGCCCTGGTACCCGCCAAGGCCTGCCATGAGGCATTGATATACCACTTTCGGGCTCCCGGTACCTCCGATTAACAGATTGAAATGGTTATTAAATTTTAGAGGATGCGATGGGCTCCGGCGGGCCGCGGATCAGCCATAATGTTAGGTCCCAAATCGCCTGGGCAGCGGCGGGGGCCGGGGAAAAGGGGGTTGGGCTGTGCCATCTCTGTGGCGGAAGCGTGAACCCAATCGCAGCCCCCCGCGACTAATCTCACGAGTCCGGCCGTCCGAAGGCGATGCAAGCGAAATCAGACGAAGTGCTGATCGGACGAATCGCGAACGGCGATCGGCTGGCTATGCAGGTGCTCTACGCGCGGCATCATGTGCGAGTGTTTCGGTTTGTGGTGCGGCTCGTGCGCGACGAGAGCATGGCGGAGGATCTGATCAGCGAGGTGTTTCTCGACGTGTGGCGTCAGGCTGGTCGATTTGAGGGGCGCTCGGCAGTGTCGACGTGGATGTTGGCCATCGCGCGCTTCAAGGCTCTCTCGGCGCTCAGGCGCCGGCCGGACGAGGAATTGGACGAAGAAACCGCAGGCGCGATCGAAGATCCGAACGACGATCCGGGAACCACGCTGGAGAAGAAGGATAAGGGTGCGATAATCCGGAAGTGCCTCGTAGGCCTTTCGGCAGACCATCGGGAGATCATCGATCTCGTCTACTACCACGAGAAATCAGTCGAGGAAGTGGCTGAAATCGTTGGCATCCCTGAGAACACAGTCAAGACGCGCATGTTCTACGCGCGCAAACGACTGGCAGAGCTGCTCAAGGCGGCAGGAATTGAAAGAGGTTGGCCATGAACATGATCAATAAAGAGCCAGAGCGCTACGATATTGAAGCTCTGCTGCCGTGGCACGCCGCTGGTACGCTGAGCCGCCGCGACGCCGATCGCGTCGAGCAGGCGCTTGCGGGCGACCGCGAACTGGCGCGGCGCTATGACCTTGTCCGCGAGGAACTGGCCGAGACGATCCACCTCAATGAGACGCTGGGCGCGCCGTCGGCGCGTGCCATGGAAAAGTTGTTTGCAGCGATCGACGCCGAGGAGGCGCGGGCGCC
>DASSJW010000577.1:0-2893 GCA_035690995.1 Xanthobacteraceae bacterium | reverse complement strand
CGCCAGCCCGATGAACAAATGATCCTGCCACCGCGGCATGCCGGAACGAGCCGCCGGTTTGAGCGCGCGGCGCGACAGGAAGAACGAGGTCGACATGATGTCGAACTGCCAGCCGTGCTTGCGGGCGATGGCGAGCGCCTTGGGAACATTCGGCGATTCCATGTAGCCGAATTTCAGCGCCAGCAGGCTGAAGCGCGGCGAGCGCGCCGTGATCCTCACGCGCTCCTCGTCGGCGACGCGCGGCGTGTCGGTGGTGATGATGGTCAGAATGACGTTGTGCTCGTGCAGCACCTTGTTGTGCTTGAGGTTGTGCAGCAAGGCGGTCGGCGCGAATTCCGGCTGGCTGGTCAGGAATACCGCAGTGCCCGGCACGGTGTGCGGCGGATGCTTTTCGAGACTGCCCAGCAGGGTGTCGAGCGGCACCTCGGTGCGCCGGGTCTTCTGGGTGAGGATGTTGGTGCCGCGCCGCCAAGTCAAAATGATCAGCACCATCGACGCACCGAACAGGATCGGCACCCACGCGCCTTCCAAGAGCTTGAGCAGGTTGGCGGAGAAGAAGATGACGTCGACGAGGACGAGCGGCGCAACCACCGCGATCACCCGCCACAGCGGCCAATGCCACAGCTTCCAGATCACGATGAAGGCCAGCACCCCATCGACCACCATCGTGGTGGCGACGGCGATGCCATAGGCGGAGGCCAGCGCCTCCGAGGTGCGGAACACACCGACCAGCAGCAGCACCCCGATCAGCAGCGCCCCGGTGACGCGGGGAATGTAGATCTGGCCGGCCTGCGACGCCGAGGTGTGCAGGATGGCGAGCCGCGGCAGCAGGCCGAGCTGGATGGCCTGATGCACCAGGGAATAGGCGCCGGTGATCACGGCCTGGCTGGCGATGACGGTTGCGGCGGTCGCCAGCACGACCATCGGCAACAGCAGCATGTCTGGCACCAGCCGGTAGAACGGGTTCTCGATCGCCCCGGGGTCGGCGAGCACCTTCGCGCCCTGGCCGAAATAGTTGATCAGCAGCGACGGCAGCACCAGGCCGAACCAGGCGGTCTGAATCGGCTTGCGTCCGAAATGGCCGAGATCGGCATAAAGCGCCTCGCCGCCGGTGACGACGAGGAAGACGAGGCCCAGCGTCACCAGTCCGATATCGCCGTGGTAGAAGAGAAATGTCACGGCGTAGACCGGATTGATGGCCGCCATCACCCCCGGGTCGTCGCGAATGTGCAACAGCCCGGCCGCCGCGATGGCGACGAACCAGACCACCATCACCGGAGCGAAGAAGCTCGCAACCCGCGCGGTGCCGCGGCTCTGCGCGGCAAACAGCGCGATCAGCACCACGATGGTGAGCGGCACGACGTAATGATCGAAGTGGGGCGTGACCAGCTTCAGGCCTTCGACCGCCGACAACACCGAGATCGCCGGCGTGATGACGGCGTCGCCCAGGAACATGGAGGCGCCTACGACGCCGAGCAGGAAGACCAGCGCGGTGCGGCGCCCGAGCGCGCGCGTCGCCAGCGCGGTGAGCGACAACGTGCCGCCCTCGCCGTTATTGTCCGCCCGCAGCAGCAGGACCACGTATTTGAGCGTGACCACGACGATCAGGGACCACAGGATCAGCGAGAGCACCCCGAGGACGACCGTGCGGGTGACCGGACCGGATTCGGTCGCCGCCACCACCGCCACGCGAAACGCATAAAGCGGGCTGGTGCCGATATCGCCATAGACGACGCCGACGCTGCCCAGCGCCATCGCCCACAGGCCCGCTTTGTCCCCCGACGTGCCATGGCTTGCCAGAGTGGCCACGCCGGAGGCGGTTTTTTCGTTCGCTACATGAGCCATCTGGCAGGATCAGTCCGGCGCGCCGCCAAGAGAGGGGCGGCTTATAGCACCCCTCACCCGCAAGCAACATGCTCCGGCACGACAAGTTCCGCGGGCGCGGTCGTCATTCCGCCCGATCTTCAGGCCGCGATATTCCCGTACTCTTCCTTGAGCAGCCCGAGCCGGGCGTACATGTCGCGGTCGGAGACCTGGAACAGGCGCGCGGTGCCGCCGTGCGCCTGGTGAACGATGCGATTGCCTTGCGGCAAGGTGAAGATGTCGCGCTTGCGCCATTGGATGGTCTGGTTGCCAACCTGGCTCTCGCCGGAGCCCTCCACCACGCAGCAGACCGAGTTCGCAGTCGTGCGGAACGGCAGCGTGGCCGCGCCGGCATCGAGCTGCACCAGGAAGCAGTCCATCATCGCCATGCCGGGACCGCCGGTGAGCGGGTTGACGTAGCGCACGCGGCGCGAGCCGTCGCGCGCGGGCGGCGCGGCCGCGACTGCCGCCGCCGTGCTGGCATAGGGGTAGCGAAAGACCGGCGAATACGCCGTGGTGGCGTAGCTGGTGTCGGGCACGACATTGGCGACGGCGAACGCGGCGTCGGCGACGGTCTCCGGCATCTCGGCGACCGGCCCGGGCTGGAACGCGCCGGTGCCCATATATTGCTGGAACGGCACATCGAGGGCGTCGAGCCAGATGATCGGGCCCTTCCCTTGATGCACGTGTTCGTGCCAAGTCCAGGCCGGCGTGAGGATCAGGTCGCCCTCCTCCATCGGACACGGCTTGCCATCGACGATGGTGGACGCGCCGGACCCTTCGAGCACGAACCGCAACGCATTCATGGTGTGGCGATGCGGCCGCGCCTTCTCGCCCGGCAGCAGGATCTGGATGTTGGCGGCGAGCGTGCGCGAGGTCTGCTGCTCGTCCTGGCACTCGGGTATCGGCGGCACGAGTTGCAGCACGCGCCGCTCCACCGCCTCCGGCGAGGCGACCTCGATGGCGGCGGTGATCAGCGGCCGGATCTTGTCCCACGACCACAGATAGCCGGCATCGGGCGGCGGCGCCG
>DASSJW010000576.1:0-4973 GCA_035690995.1 Xanthobacteraceae bacterium | reverse complement strand
CTCCATGCCGACGATGGCGTTGGCGCCCGGGCGGTTCTCCACCACCCCCTGCTGGCCCCAGAGCTCGCCCATCTTTTGCGCCAGCACGCGCGCCTGCTGGTCGACCCCGGAACCGGCCGCTTGCGGCACGATGATGCGGATGGGACGGTTCGGGTAATCATCGGGCGTCTGCGCCGCGGCGGCAGTGGCGAGCGACAGCACCGCCACGCTCGTCAGCGTGGCAAACAGCGAGCGTCTATTCATCAGCGCTCCTCCCTGAATTTATTTTCTGCCCCGCATTGGACCGCGGGTGTTTGCGTCAGCGTACCAGCGCCTGTGACGCCAGCCTAGAGCCGCCGTCGGCGGCGTAGAGTCGTCGCCGGTCATTCCGGGGCGCGCCGAAGGCGTGAGTCCGGAATCCATATTGCAAGACAGTGGTTATGAATTCCGGGTTCCCTCGCTGCTGCGCTCGGGCCCCGGAATGACAATGGAGAGCCGTCGGCGGTGCGTGACGACGGCTGGCGAGTGCGTCAGCCGTGGGCCGCGGCCAGCGTGGCGCGCTCGGCTTGGCCGCGCCGCGGCGCCGCGCGGAGCGTCTCCATGAGTTTTCGCACCGAGCCCAGGTTTTCCAGATCGCCGACGGCGTCGATCGTTGCCGCGATGGCGGAGGCCGGCAGCACGCCGTCCGCATAGGTGCGAAATTTGCCCTCGATCTGAGCGTGCGACAGCGGATTCTCGGCCGAGCCGCGAGGATAGTCGCAGCGGGCCGTGAGCGTCGTGCCGTCGGTCTCGATCTCGACCACGGCCTGCACGCCCGTGAGCGCCGCATCCGGACGGATCTCGATCTGCTCGGCCGCGGCGCGCCGCAGTTTCGGATCGTCGTAGCGGGCGGGCTCGAACTGCGCGAGCGTCAGCTCCTGGTCGTGCAGGATCACCGCCGCGGTGTAATGGCCGGAAATCAGCGCGTCGAACTTCGCCTTGTAGCGCGCCAGCTTGCCGTGCAGATCGAACGCCGGCTGGCTCAAAGCCACGCGGACCTTTTTCACCCTGGCGGGATCGATCTTGTGTTGTTCGACGAGATCGAACATGGCGGTGTTCATGCCCTGGATCGACGAGGCGGACGGCCACAGGCGCAACGCAATCTGTTCGAGCTCCCAGCGCTTGCCGAGATCGGCCGTGACGGCTTCGGGGCGGCCGCCATTGGCATAGGCGTTGTAGAGGCCGCCGTCCTTGGCGGTCAGGAATTCGCGCGTTGCCAGAAACTTCTGCTCGGCCAGCAGCGCCGCCATCAACCCCGACAGCGCGCCGCGGCACTGGTGGAACTTCACGGTCGGCGTTCCCCACGCGGCGAAGGTGCCGGCCGCCTGGCTGCCGGCGAGGCCGAACGCCTTGGCCATGGTCTCGGTGTCGAACCGGCGCAGGCGGCCGACCGCCGCGGCGGCGCCGAACGGACCCAGGACGCCCGGGCCGTGCCAGCCCTTGGCCCGGAACGCGGGGTAATCGAGACCGATGCCGACCCGCGTGGTCACTTCGAGGCCGGCGGCGATGGCGACCATCAATTCGCGGCCCGACAAGCCATCGCGTTCGGCGATCGCCAAGGCGGGCGGGATCACTTCCGGCGTCACATGGGTCAGCGTCGAGCGGTGCACGTCGCACATGGTGACCGCAGTGACGAGATAGCCGTTGAGAATGGTCGCGCCGGCGAGCGACAGCCGGTCACCGCCAATGACGCTGCTCTCGTTGGATTGCGCCAGCGCCGACGCCAGGGCGGCGACCTGTTGCGTCTCCTCCCCACGGTGCCCGGCGACCGCACATGCCAATGTGTCCAGCAGAACCTTCTTGCAGTGATCTTGCACGTGTCCCGGAAGATCCTCGAATTGCAGCGACGCCGCAAAGCCGGCCAGCACCTCGGTGACGTTTCCCGACATTATCAATCTCCCTGGCGAGGCCATTTCGGAGGAACTCGAATTGCGCCCCGCGGTCCATCCGCAAGCATCGTAGTTGGAATCCGAAGCCGCACGCAATCTCGTCCTGAATGCCGGCGCAGCGCGCGGCAGGCAAGGGCACGCACGCGCCCCTTCGCAGGTCGCGACCGTCGGTGATTGGGCGGCTGAGCGTATCCCGCGCCCCGAACGAGGTCGTAATATTCGGCTTGCACGGTCGGCAGGATCGGCTCATTCGGTTCGCTCGTGTTGTCTTGCGGGTTTGGTCGTGCTTACGAAACGCGGGAATGGTCTGGCGAAGAACGCTGCTCCGCGGCCGCGGCCGCTGCCGGCCGGCGACTTGTCGCGGGCAGGCTTCCTGCGGCTTGCTGCCGGCATCGGCGCGGCACTCGTTGGCCATGGACTCGCCGCTGCGCAAACCCGCGATGAGGGAAAAGCGATGCTGACACGTCCCATCCCGTCGAGCGGCGAAGCATTGCCGGTCATCGGCTGCGGTACCTATGTCGGGTTTGATATCGGCGCCGATGGCGAGAAGCGCAAAGCGCTCGCTGGTGTGGTCCGCACGCTCCGTGATGCCGGGGGCAAGGTGTTCGACAGCTCGCCGATGTATGGTCGTGCCGAGGCGGTGCTGGGCGATCTGCTGGCGGGCGCGCCGGACCTCGAGCGCACCTTCATCGCCACTAAGGTCTGGACGCGCGGGCGTCAGGCCGGCATCGCGCAGATGGAGCGTTCCTTTGCGCTGCTCAGGGTCAAGCGCATCGACCTCATGCAGGTGCACAACCTGCTCGACTGGGAAACGCATATGGCGACGCTGCGGAGTTGGAAGCAGGACGGCCGCTTCCGCTACTTGGGCGTCACGCATTACACCGCGAGCGCGTATGACGAGCTGGAAGCCGTGATGCGCAAGGAGCGGCTTGATTTCGTCCAGCTCAACTATTCGCTCGACGATCGGAGCGCCGAGCGCAGGCTGCTGCCGCTTGCGGCAGACCGCGGCATTGCGATCCTCGTCAACGTGCCCTTCGGCGGCGGCGGTCTGCTGCGGCGTCTCGGCAGCCGGCCGCTGCCGGATTGGGCGGCCGAGATCGGCTGCACCAGTTGGGCCCAGATATTGCTGAAATTCGTCCTCGCCCAGCCGGCCGTGACCTGTGTAATTCCCGGCACCGGAAATCCGGCGCATATGGCGGATAACTGCCGGGCGGGATCGGGGACGCTGCCGGATGCCGCTTTGCGCAGGCGCATCATTGCCGAATGGGAAGCCGGCCAATAGCGCTCGCGGTTGTGTCTTTCGACACCGCGCTGTTTCGGCCATACCGCCGATTCATCGCCGGCGGCCCGTGGCAGCCCGGCAAGGTCGTGAGCAAGATCGCCGTGCCGGCGATCAGGCTCGTGTCAGGGACTGCTGATGTTTAGGCGAAAGCAGTTGTCGCAGCTCGCGAAGAATTTCGTCGCCGAGAGCGAGTGCGTCATTGAGTTCGGCGAGGACGCGCCGGATCCGCTCGGTTCGAAGGCCTGGGTCAGGCTCCGTTGCGAGCCGTGCGAGGTCGTCCCGGATCGACGCGATGTGCGCATAGAAATAGGCGATCTTGCGCGGCGTCGGCAACGGCAGCTCGTCAAGCTTGGCGGCATCCGCCGTATAGATGGTGA
This sequence comes from Xanthobacteraceae bacterium, assembly GCA_035690995.1. Taxonomy (GTDB): domain Bacteria; phylum Pseudomonadota; class Alphaproteobacteria; order Rhizobiales; family Xanthobacteraceae; genus VAZQ01. The sequence goes on along the minus strand of DASSJW010000576.1, from coordinate 1,407 downwards.
ACGGCGGCAATGTCAGGGTTGGAAGCGCGGCTGCGCGATCGGAAACGTCCAGTGCCTTTTCCAGCATGGATACGACATCGTGCGTTTCGATCAGGTGTAGAAGCGCGGCGATTTCGCCGACGAACGCAGACGCGATGCTGCGGATCTCTCGTCGATGTATGAGACCGTGCAGGCTCCAATTGGAAAGAGACGCCATGTTCTCTCCTCGCGTAGCCGCGCGGAGGGCGCAAACCGATCTTCCGAGTGCTGCGTTTGTCCGCTTCTCGCGCGACACTTGAAAGCCTACCACCAAAGCCAGGGGCGCGACAGTGGATCGCATGAGGATTGCGCCGACATGATCTGTGGCAGCGAAGTCTCGGGTTGCACGAACCCTGGCTCTGGCCCGTGCGCGGTCGTCTCCGCGAGGCCCGCTCGATGTCCGAAATGCCCGCGAGCGAGAGCTCCGTATTGCATGGTCTCGGGTTCGTGTGTGGCCCGAGAGGCAGCGCGCACTCGCCCCTTTCGCGCCCACCCCAAGCGGAGTAGTCTGCGCCTCGAGCTGCCAGTGGGACTGTGCCGAAGTCTTTGTTCGAGGCAGCGTTGATGCCGTCGGCGGGCACGAGTTCTCAGGAGATCGCTTTATTTTGCGTCTCCGCACTCTTTCACATCCCATGAGAGCCGCCCGCCATTCCGCCACGGGCGTCGATCGTTGTGATTAACCGCACGGAGGACCGCATGCCCATGTTCATCTGCGCGCTGAACTGGACGGACCAAGGAATCCGCTCGGTCAAGGACGCTCCCAAACGGGCCCAGGCCGCTCGCGATCTGGCCAAGAAAGTGGGAGTTGAGATCAAGGAGGTGTATCTGACCTCGGGCGACGACGATCTCCTCATGATTGTCGACACCCCCAGCGGGGACAACGTCGCCAAGTTCGCGCTGGCGCTCGGCTCGCAGGGAAACGTGCGTACGCGCACGGCCAGAGCCTGGCCTCAGTCCGAATTTCAGAAGCTGATATCCGAGCTGCCATAGCAGCGCGGCCCTGCACCGGAACGCCGCAGGTTTAGCTCGCGATAGGCATCCCAGCGCTTGGCAGCGCCGGGCGCGGGCAAAGGTGCGGCTCACCTCAGCGGCGGGAGTGCGGCGTTTGCCGCAAATATCAACAAGCTGCGCCAAGGCCGATCAAGCGCACACCCGCACCGAGGGCTAGCTGACGGTGGGTGCCACCCATGATGTGGCAACGTGTCGTGCAGCCGCCGGTCGAGGATCGAATGTTATCGGACCTGGAAGCCGTCATCCTTGCGAGCGCGATCCTGGGAGTCGCATGGCTTGCCCTGACCTGAGGCGGGACGCAGCCATTGACCGTGCACGCCCGCCCGCGAACGGGTGCAGTCAGGTTGGCGATGGCCGCGTGTCTGCTCGGTAGGAGGG
>DASSJW010000575.1:0-2893 GCA_035690995.1 Xanthobacteraceae bacterium | reverse complement strand
GGAGAGAGGTTGCGCGCCGCGAACGGCGCATCGGCCGTGCAAGGCTCATGGGCCAGGCGGGCGTCTGTCACGCGAAATGAAGGCGGACAGGCGAAACATCGGAAAAGCAGCCCGCGAACGTTTGCCCGCGAGCGACCTTGGTGATGCCGGTGCACGTGCCAGTCAAAACAATCTCACCGCTTCGGAGCCTGTCTCCACCAGCGTGCAACGCCTCGGCCAGCCATAGAAGCGCATTCAAAGGGTGCCCCAGGACCATTGCCCCACTGCCACTTGCCACGGTGACGCCATCGAGCACGGCGCGAACGGGCATCGCCGCTAGGTCTTGGCGATCCCAGTCGGGAATCGTTTCGCCTCGAACGACGGCAACGTCGAGCGCAAAGTCGGCAATCGCGCTCACTTCGTTGAGAGGCACGCCAGGGACGAGGCGGCGACCCACGAGCTCAAGTGCGACAAAGCATTCTGCGACAGCCGATCGTAGCGCGAGCATGTCCGGCATTTCGGTCGATTTCGGAAAATCGTCACCCATCAGGAAACCGAACTCGCACTCCACGCCGAGCAGCCCGGCCGGGATCCGAAACGTCGCTCCGCTCGCCAGGACGTCCTGGCGCAGGATTGGCGCATGGATTGGTTGTCGGCAGTTCAACAGCTTCTGCACCTCGAGGCTCGTGGCGCCGATCTTGTGGCCGCAAGCAATGCCGCCGAGCGCCCGGAGCGCAGCCGCCTGAAACGCCGCAGCTTCGGCGCGGCTGGCGAGTTTGTGGAGAGGAAGGTGCGAGACGGTGCCGGCGCGACGGCATGCGGCGAGTGTTGCAGGGGCCCCGGCGTCCAACCAAACGTCCATTCGACGCACCTTGCCGCCCACCGATGCCGCTCGAGACTAACCATGCGCACACGCCCGGTCGAGGGCATTCCGGGACAGTCGAGCGCAGGCCCCGGGATCCCGGACGTCACCCACTTGACTATCGAATGCAGCATGAAAGCATCCATGCCGGTCAACCGATCAGGTGGCATGTCGGTCGAACTTTGAACGAAAACAAATAGGGAGGTGTCATGAAAAACGTCATCGGTGTCGTCGCGCTGACGCTCTTGCCCGTCGTCGCGGCCGCGGCGGACAAGCCTGTCTGGGCGTTCCCGGTGACGGAAAAAGTTCAGCCTCCTCCTCGCTTTGAAGGCAGCCGTGTGCGGCCTGCGCCGCCCGGCAGCACGCTGTCGATCACCCGCGCCAAGGCGGACGACATGTATGACATCCCGAACTGGTATCCGACTCTGTATCCCTCGCTGCCCAAGATCGTTCAATTCGGCAACAAGGATACGCAAGTTCGCGCGTGCGGGTCGTGCCATCTTCCGAACGGCGCGGGCCACGACGAATCCGCATATGTGGCGGGTCTTCCGGCCGGCTATTTCATTCGCCAGATGGCTGATTGGAAGAGCGGCGACCGCAAGTTCAGCCCGACCATGGTGGCAATGGCCAAAGTCGTCACGGATGCAGAGATCAGGGATGCCGCCAATTATTTCGCCGCGGTCAAGCCGCGCCCGTGGATCCGGGTGGTCGAGACCGACATGGTGCCGAAGTCCTATATCGGCCAGGGGAACAAGCGCCTCCTCCATCCCGACGGCGGCACCGAGGCGCTGGGCAACCGCATCATAGAAGTGCCGGAAGACGAGGAGGTCGTGGTCTACCGCGATCCCAGCTCGGGCTTCGTCGCCTACGTTCCGAAGGGGAGCGTCGCCCGGGGCAAGGAACTGGCGACCACGGGCGGCGGCGGCAAGACCATTGCGTGCGGCATCTGCCACGGCCAGACGCTGCAAGGCCTCGGCGACGTGCCCGCCATTGCGGGACGTCATCCCAACTACATCGTTCGCCAGCTCTGGAACATGCAGAACGGCGAACGCACCGGCATCTCGGCGGCGTTGATGAAGCAGGTCGTCGACAGGCTGACGAATGACGACATGCTGGCCCTCGCAGCCTATGCCGCATCCCTGTCGCCCTGACGGCAGGACGGGCCCGCTACCACTGTCTTCATCTGCAGCGCCGGGTCAGCCCGTCGCTCAGAGCCGAAAATGATCGTCAACGAGAGCACGGGAGTATCGTCATGGACCGTCGCCGCTTTCTCCGTTCCGTCGCCGTCAGTGGAGCGGCTCTCGCCGCCTCGCGCAACGTTGCATTCGCCGAAGCCGAAGGCGCGGCGACCACCAAACGCTTCGCCGAGCAGCGCTGGGCGCTCGACAACATCATCCGCGCCAACGGGATCGACTGGGATCAGCCGCGATCGATTTATCTCTCCGCCCCGTGCGGCGTCGAAGCCGGTGCCGACTTCGCGGCCATCCGCGCCCGCGTACAGAAGATGGCCGATATCGGGCCGGCCTTCGAGAGCACCGCCAAGCGGCGCGAGGCCAAGGCGCGCGAGGCCGAAGCCGACGGCAATCTCGTGACCGGACGCGACAACTGGTACATGGCCGCCATTCACTACGGCGCGGCCGAGTGGCCGTACGACGATTCCGGCCAGCAGCACCTTGGCCTGCACCGGAAGAAGCGCGACTGCTATGCCAATTACGCGCGCCTGGCCGAACACAAGATCGAAGCGGTGTCGATCCCGTTCAAGGGCGGATCGATCCCGGCCTGGTTTCATCTGCCGCCGGGCTACAACGGCGGCAGGCTTCCGGTGATCATCGTCATTCCCGGGATGGACAGCTTCAAGGAGACCAGCGTGGCGCTGGCCAACGACCGGTGGATGGCGCGGGGCGTCGCCGTGCTCGCGATCGACGGACCGGGCCAATACGAAAGTCCGTTGCTTGGCGTCTATGTCTCGATGCGGAATTGGATCGATGCCGGCCCTGCGCTGGTGGACTGGCTGCTGCGGCGCCCGGAGATCGACGCGCAGAAGATCGGCGT
>DASSJW010000574.1:0-3277 GCA_035690995.1 Xanthobacteraceae bacterium | reverse complement strand
GCGAGCCAATACCGAATCCAGAGGTCGTGGGTGCCGCCCGGGAAGGTCATCGCAACCTTCACTTCCTTGCCGGCGGCTTTTTTCTTTTCGAACGCGGCCTTGAGCGGTGAAGCGTCGGTGGTGACCTTGAGGTCCTTGTATTCCTGCGCGACCGAGATCGCCTGCGCGTCGAGATTGAGCCGCGCCAGGATGTACATCGGCGTCGGCACGTTGTTTTGCGTCACCTTGCCGGTCGAGATCAGGTAGGGCATCGGCGTCAAGATGTGCGCGCCGTCGATGCCGTTGTTCGCGGAACCGAGCACGAGATTGTCGCGGGTGGCACCCCAGGACGCCTGCTTCGAGACCTCGACGTCGGGCATGCCGTGCTTGGCGAACAGGCCCTTTTCCTTCGCAATCACCAGTGGGGAGGCGTCGATCAGGGCGATGTAGCCCAGGATTGCCTTGGTCACTTCCGGCCCGGCGGCCTCGGCAACATGCACGCCGGCGGGAAACTTCGTCTGCAACGCGCCGAGCAAGGCGGCGGTGCCGGCGGTTGCCTTCAACAGGGCGCGGCGGCTCAGTCCGCGGCGGGACTTCGTGATTCCAGTGGTGGTCATTAGTTCGTGGTCCTCTCGAAACGGTGATGCTGTTCCCTACCGTCCGCTTGCCCCGCTGCTTGCGGTCGACCCAATAAAAAAGCCGCCCCCGGCGCTCGAAAGCGTCTGTCCCCAGGGCGGCGGCGTTGCCTGTCCGGTCCGCAATAGACCTTGTGTCGCCGTCAGCGCTGACGGCGGTGCTCGGCATCTGCTTTACAAGCTTCGTGCCAACTCCCGCCGGCGCGACAAGTCATCGCCATATCAAGCAGATAGCGCCTTCGCGGGAGCTCGCTGCCGGGCCTGCGGCGGGGCTGAACTGCCCGCATCCGGACCTTGCTGCAAAAACTTTGTGCAGCGCAAAATCCAAACGCGTTCAGGCGCGCCGGATCGACCAGGCGGCAAGGTGGGCGGCGACGGTGTCGGGGTCGAAAGCCGGTCCGGCGAACGCCCCGATCCCGTCGTTCGGCTCGCCCGGCAGACTGGGCTCCGCGCCGGCGATCGCCGCGTCGTAAAGGTCGGGACGAAAGACCGCCTTGGCGGCGGCCAGGAGTTCGGCCGACAGTGGCGCCTGCCCCCAACGCACCATCTGGGCGTAGAGCCATGCCGCCTGGGCCGGGTCCGGGCGGGCGGCGCCTTTGCGGCCGACGAGGAGGTAGCGCTCGCTCACCCGCACGGTGCCGTCGGGCGCGATCTTCATGCGGCCGTCGAGCGTGCGGCGGATCACTTCGGGGGCAACGCCGATGCGATCGGGCGCGGCGAGCATCGCCGTCACCTCGTCGCGGTTGGCTTCATCCTCGATGAAGTCCGCCGCCCGGCCATGGGCGCGCACCAGCCGCAGCAGCGTGTCGGGATGCTCCTGCGCCCAGCTATCGCGCATCGCGAGCACCTTCTCCGCCGCGCGCAGCAGAATCTCCGATACGAAATGCAGGATGAAACCGACGCCGAGATCGACCGCGACGGAATTCCAGGGCGCCCCCACGCAGAACCCGTCGACGTGTCCATTGGCCAGGCTGTCGACCATATAGGGCGGCGGCAGCACGACGAGACGGACATCCTCGTCGGGATCGACGCCGCCGGCCGCCATCCAGAAGCGCAGATGATAATTGTGGGTCGAGAACGGGAAGGTCATCCCGAAGGTCAGCGACTCCTCGCCCCTCGCCTTGCGCCTGGCGACGACCCGGGCGAGCGCGCGCGCCGACACCATCGGATCGACGATGCTGCCGTCCGCGGCGGCGGCGATGGCGGCGTAAAGCGCCGGCGACACCGTGATGGCGTTGCCGTTCATCCCCAGCCCGAACGGCGCCACGATCGGCACCTTGACGTGCCCGATGCCGAGACTCGACGCGATCGCCACCGGCGCCAGCAGGTGCGCGGCATCGAACAGGCCGATATTGAGCTTGTCGCGCACGTTCGACCACGACACTTCGCGCACGAGCTCGACATTAAGGCCCTCGGCGGCGGCGAAACCCTTGTCGACCGCGACAATCAGCGCCGCCGCATCGGCAAGCGGGATGAACCCGATCCGCAACCGCGCCTGCGTCGCGTTCATCGCAACAGCTCCGCGGCGGTGACCACCGATTGGGCGACCTCGGCGATCTTCTTGTTCTCGTTCATCGCGGTCTTGCGCAGCAGGGCATAGGCCGTTTCCTCGCTGAGATTGCGCGCTTTCATCAAAATGCCCTTGGCACGATCGATCACCTTGCGTTCTTCGAGCGCGGTGCGCGTGCGCTCGAGCTCGTCACGCAGGCGGGCGAAGGAATTGAAGCGGGAGATGCAGAGATCAAGGATGTTCTTGATGCGCGCCTTCTGCAGCCCGCCGACGATATAGGCGGAGACGCCGGCATCGACGGCGGCCTCGATCGAGGCGGTGTCGCTCTGGTCGACGAACATCGCGACCGGGCGCTTCACCGCCCGGCTGACCTGAAACATCTGCTCGAGCACGTCGCGGCTGGGGTTTTCGAGGTCGATCAGGATGACGTCGGGGTCGATGGTGTAGATGCGCGCCAGCAGATGCGACATCTCGTCGACGCGCACCACATGGACGTGGCCGGCTTCGCGCAGCCCGTCCTCCAGGATGGCCGCGCGGATCGGGTTCTCGTCGACGATGACGATCTTGAGCGAGGACTGCATGCGCGGCAGGCACGCTTCAAACGCCGTGCCAACACCACCGGCGGGCCAAAATCCCCGAGGCTTGTCAGCCGGATGAGCGCCAAAACGCCGGCTTTCCAAACACCGGCGCCTGCGCCCTGGCGCAATCTTGGGCACACCGCCCAGCAAGCATGCAGCGCGGCGCGAGACGGCGCGATGTCCACAGGGGTCCTTTCCGCATGATCGCGAATCACCGCTTATGGCGGCGCGTCCACCCGGATCGGGGGAAGAAGGCGTGGCTCGCATGCGTTTCCACGCGGACCTGCACGTCCACTCGAAATATTCACGCGCCACCAGCCGCGACCTTGATCTTGAGCATCTCGCCGCCTGGGCCGGCCGCAAGGGCATCGGCGTGGTCGCCACCGGCGACTTCACCCATCCCGCCTGGTGCGCCGAGCTCAAGCAAAAGCTGGTCCCCGCCGAGCCCGGCCTCTATCGCCTGCGCGACGACATCGAGCAGGCGGTGGCGCAGACGCTGCCGCCGGCGTGCCGCACGCCGGTGCGGTTCATGCTCGAGGTGGAAATCTCCACCATCTACAAGAAGGGCGACCGCA
>DASSJW010000573.1:0-3847 GCA_035690995.1 Xanthobacteraceae bacterium | reverse complement strand
CATCTTTTTCGACCGCGTTGTTTTCCGCCGCGCTCACGCCTTGTCCTCCTGCGCGCGTCCTGAGCGTCGTTTGATCCCTTGCGCCTCGAACTCGTCGAGCATGCGCGTCAGGTGCCAGCGCTCGAACATGATCCACGCCACCAGTCCCGCCACAATAGCAATGGCGGCGATATATGCGCTCACGATGAAACCGACATGGGGACCCAGATTCATCGTCACAGGCTCGTCGCCGCATCGGCCTGCATGATGAGCAGGGTGCGCACCCGCCGCCGCAGGATCTCGTTGCGCATGGCCGCCAGATGCAGCGTCAGGAACAACAGCGTGAATGCCACCAGCATCACGATCAGCGGCACGAGGATGGTCGGATGAATCGCCGAGCCGCCCAGGCGGAGCACCGAAGCGGGCTGGTGCAGCGTGTTCCACCAGTCGACCGAGAACTTGATGATCGGGATGTTGATCGCGCCGACCAGGGTGAGCACCGCCGCCACCCGCGCCGCGCGGGTCGGGTCTTCGATCGTCCGCCACAGCGCGATCACGCCGAGATACATGAGGAACAGGATCAGCACCGAGGTGAGCCTTGCGTCCCATACCCAGTAGGTGCCCCACATCGGCCGGCCCCAGAGCGAGCCGGTGACCAGGCACATCAGGGTGAACGCCGCGCCGATCGGCGCCGCGGCCTTGGCCGCCACGTCGGCGAGCGGATGGCGCCAGACCAGGGTGCCGAGGCCGGCGATGCTCATCAGCAGCCAGGCGAAGGTGCCGAGCCACGCCGCCGGCACGTGGATGAACATGATCTTCACGGTGGCGCCCTGCTGATAGTCGTCGGGCGCGAAATAGGCCTGGCTGATGCCGAAGGCGAAGGCGATCAGTGTCGCCACCGCGAGCCACGGCAATATCCGGTCGGTCAGCGCCAGGAAGCGGGACGGATTGGCAAGCTCGGTCAGTCTCATCGCAACTCCCTACAGGTGCGTTTCTTATTCATGCGCCAAGCCGACCGCAATGTGGCGCCCAAAGCAGCCGGGCGCCGGCCCGCCGCCCTTTCACGAACACGTCATTCGCGCATCGCCCCTATTCCAGTCCTTGCCGCAGCCCGATGGCTGCGCTCAACGGACCGATCACCACGCTCGCCAGCGTCAGCGCGCACAGAATGCTGAACGGGGTGCCGAACGGGATCGGTCCGACGATCGCCGCGTTCGATGCGGCAACGCCGAAGATGAGCACGGGGATCGTCAGCGGCAGAACCAGGATCGCGAGCAGCAGGCCGCCGCGCCGCAGCGCCACGGTGAGCGCGGCGCCGATCAGGCCGATGAAGGTCAGCGCCGGCGTGCCGGCGAGCAGGGTCAGGGCGACCGCGCCGGTCGCCCTGGGCTCGAGGTTGAGCAGGAGCCCGAGCAGCGGCGCCGCAATGACCAGCGGAAGGCCGGTGGTCAGCCAATGCGCAAGCGCCTTGGCGGCGAGCGCCAGTTCGAGCGGCACGCGCGCCGTCAGGATCAGGTCGAGCGAGCCGTCCTCGTGATCCATGGCGATGAGCCGGTCGAGCGCGAGCAGGTTCGCGAGCAGGGCTCCCAGCCACAGGATGGCGGGTCCGATCCGCGCCAGCAGCGCGAGATCGGGCCCGAGCGCCAGCGGTACCAGCGTCACCACGATGAGAAAGAACAGGACGCCGATCCAGGCGCCGCCGCCGACGCGCACGGCGAGCTGGATGTCGCGCCACAGAATTGCGGACAGCGCGGTCATGGCGACGGGCTCGGGGCAGGCTGCTGCGCAAAACATTGACTTGGCCCTGGCGTCCCCGCCCGCGCTTGCGGTTGAGGGAGAGGGAGGGGGCATGCAACAGGGTTCCTGCGATTGTTCCCTCTCCCCACGCCTCCTCCTCGATATGATTGGGACCCCGGGCGAGCCCGGGGTCCCGCGGGAGGAGGGGACCGAGCCAGCGACGGGTGGAACATCTCGCAAACGCGACTGAGATTCACGGTTTTACCCCCAGTCGCAGTTCCCTTGCCTGGTCGAGGCCGATCGGCCCATGCGCCGCCGCCAGGATCAGGCCCTTGCCGGCCAGGTGGGTCCGCATGAGCCCCGCCAGCATCTCCTGCGCCAGGGTATCAAGCGCAGTGGTGGGCTCGTCGAGCAGCCAGATCGGCCGGTTGACCGAAATCAGGCGCGCCAGCGACAGGCGCCGACGCTGGCCGGCAGAGAGATAGTTCGCGGGCAGCCGCGCCAGCCCGTCGAGGCCGACCGCCGCCAGGGCCGCGTCTCCTTTGGCCGCCCGCCCACCGAGGAAATTTGTCCAGAACGCCAAATTCTCGCGCACCGACAGCGAGGGCTTGAGCGCATCCTGGTGGCCCAGATAGTGGGCGTGCTCGCCGACGGTCAGCTCGGGGTCGCCGCCCTCGAGCACGAGCCGCCCGGCAACCGGCCGGATCAGGCCCGCGACCAGGCGAAGCAGCGAGGACTTGCCCGCGCCGTTGGGGCCGGTGACGAGCAGGGCCTCGCCGGCATTGAGCGCAAAGCTCAAGCTTCGGAAGACCTGGCGGCCGCCGCGGACGCAGGCGAGATCGGAGCCGGCGAGGCGCATCATCGCGGGACCCGAAGGTCGAAGCGGCGAAGTCCCATGCTGCGGCGCAAGCCGGACGTTCGACTGGCTCCGCCGGCCCCTTCTCCAAACGGAAAAAGCCGCGAAAGAACTCGTGATTTTGTGCCCATGTTGTTGACGAGTGTCGATTTTCTGGAACGCCGCAAAAAAAGACCCTATAAGCCATCGTCCCGCGCTCACTATCAACCCGCGCGGAGCTCGCGACCGACGACGAGGAAGCCCTTCCGGTATCTCCCTACCCTCAAGCGGCTGCCCTCCCCGGTTGGATGGGAACGATCACTATGACGTCACTCGACAGCTTTCGCTGCTGCAAACCGCTCAAGGTGGGCAGCAAGACCTACGCCCATTACAGCCTCCCGACGGCCGAAAAGAACGGCCTCAAGGGCATCTCGCGCCTCCCGTTCTCGATGAAGGTGCTGCTGGAAAATTTGCTGCGCAACGAGGATGGCCGCTCCGTCAGCAAAGAGGACATTCAGGCGGTCGCGCAGTGGCTCAAGACCAAGACCTCCGAGCGCGAGATCGCGTTCCGGCCCGCGCGCGTGCTGATGCAGGACTTCACCGGAGTGCCGGCCGTGGTCGATCTCGCGGCGATGCGCGATGCGATGAAAATGCTGGGCGGCGATCCGAAGAAAATCAATCCGCTCGTCCCCGTCGACCTCGTCTGCGATCACTCGGTGGCGGTGACCTTCTTCGGCACCAATACCGCGGTGAAGAAGAACGTCGAAGAGGAATACCGGCAGAACCGGGAGCGCTACGAATTCCTCAAATGGTCGCAGAAGTCGTTCGACAATTTCCGCGTGGTGCCGCCGGGCACCGGCATCTGCCACCAGGTCAATCTGGAATATCTGTCGCAGACCGTGTGGAGCAAGAAGGACAAGGTCAAGCTCGACGGTAAGATGGCGGCGGTCGATGTCGCTTATCCAGACACGCTGGTCGGCACCGATTCGCACACCACCATGGTCAATGGCCTCGCGGTGCTCGGCTGGGGGGTCGGCGGCATCGAGGCCGAGGCGGCCATGCTCGGCCAGGCCTATTCGATGCTGCTGCCGGAAGTCATCGGCGTGAAGTTCACCGGCAAGCTCAAGGAAGGCGTGACGGCGACCGACCTGGTGTTGACCGTCACGCAGATGCTGCGCAAACGCGGCGTGGTCGGCAAGTTCGTTGAATATTTCGGCCCGGGCCTCGCCAATCTCTCGATCGCGGATCGCGCCACCATCGGCAACATGTCGCCGGAATACGGCGCGACCTGCGGCT
>DASSJW010000572.1:0-4895 GCA_035690995.1 Xanthobacteraceae bacterium | reverse complement strand
ACGACCAGGGTCTGCGGCGAGGGCGCCAGATCGCGGATGCGCAACGCCAGCTCCGCGCCCGGCACGTTGACGGCGGTCGGGATCGAGACGCGCTGGTATTCGTCGAACGGCCGGCTGTCGAGCACCACCATGTCGGTGCCGGCGCGGATCAGCCGGTCGAGCTCGTCGGCGGCGATGCTCGGCGTGCCGGTTTCATGCTCGACGAATTCGCCGAACGCCTTGCTCGGAACGTTGACGCCGGAAAACACCTCGAACCCGGCGGCCGCCCAGTTGGCGATGCCGCCCTCGAGCGCGGCAACATCGGTATAGCCGGCGCGCACGAGGATATCGGCCGCGCGTTCAGCCAAGCCGTCGCCATCGTCGCACAGCACGATGCGGGTCGTACGCCGCGGCACCAGACGGGCAAACCGCAGCTCCAGCCGGCTCAACGGCACCGAGCGCGCGAACAGCAGGTGATTCTGCGAGAAGATCAGCTCCTCGCGCACGTCGATCAGCGCGAGCTCCTGCCCGTCCGCCAGCATCGCCTTGAGCGCGCGCGCGTCGAGCTTGCGCGGCACGGTCTTCAACGGCACGACGTCATGTCGCCTGCTGCGGCGTCATCTGGTGGACCTTGCCGGACGCGAGATCGAAGCGCACGCGCTGGATGTTGTCGAGATTGGTGCCGGTCACCCGGATGAAGCGGGCGCTGTCGGGGTAGTCGATCGAGTGGATGGTGCCGTCCTGGTAGATGCCGGCATGTCCGGGCAGCAGGCGATACTTCTTCACCGGTTTGAGCTTGGCCTGTTCGGGATCGCCGCCATTGTCCTCGCGCTCCCATTCCGTCATGTCGGTGTAATGGGTGGCCTGGCCGTAGATCGCCCATGACGCACCGTGGTCGTGCGGCGGCGACACCCGCGCCTTGTCGTTGATGTGGGCGAGCACCTGGAAGCCGAGATCGGGGTCCTCGTACAGCACCTTCAGGCCGCGCGGGACGTGATCGCCGCAATATTTTTCAACGAACTCCCGATTGGTGAGGAGCCGCTCGAGGCGGACGCGGACTTCCTCCCGGCCCTTGGGTCCGGGATCGCGCTTGAGAGCGGCGCGGCAATCCGACACGAACTGATCGAGGTCGTAGGACATCGCTGCCTCCTTGCAGAAGACGCTTCTTGAGTTTCCCTAGCTTCGCCCATCACGCGCAGCGGCGCTAGAGCATGATCCCGAAAAGTGGACACCGGTTTTCGGAAAAGATCATGCTCCAACAAAAGGCTAGAGCGGGATGACGATTCGAAGAAAAGTCATCCCGCTCTAGTAGCCTCGTGTCCCGGATGCGGCGCAGGGCGAAGCCGCAAGGCTGGCGATGGCCTTGTCCAAGGCTTCACCGCCTTCGTCGGCGAGCGCGGCCTTGATCAGGCCTTCGAGCCGCGCGGCGGCATCATCCTGCCCGCGCAGGCGCGGAACCAGCGCCGCCAGCTTGTCGAACTTGGCGCGCCCGCGTTCATGCGTGTCGCCGTAACCCTTGACCAGGCTGCGCATGCGCGCGACCTGCAGCGCGAGCGCATAATCGCTGGCCGCCGTCTGCGCCAGCAGATCGAGCCAGCCTTCGAGCGCGGCCTGTTCCGCGGCGAACCGGAGCGAGCGGCGCCGCAGCGGCTTGAGCTGCGCCAGCGCGTAGAGCAGCAGGAACCCGCCCACCGACGTGGTCTTTATGATGCGGCCCTTGCGGGTCGCGCGGTCGAGCAGGGCGCGGGCCCAGCCCGTGCGCAGGAGCCAGCGTCCAAGGCCGGCCGGCAGGGTGTCGGCGATCTCCTGCGTGCGGGGATGAAAGAATTCGGCGATCTCGAGGATCTGCCCGTCCGCGATCTGCGCTTCTTCGCGCACGCGCGCGAAGCGGCTGGCGCGGATCTTGAGCTCCGCCACGCGGACCGTGTCCTCATAGGCCATCGCCAGCGCGAGCTGGCGCGCGGTCTCCTCCAGCAACCGGCCGGAGCCGTCACCACGCTGCCGCTCGATCTCCCGGAACCGCTCCAGCCGCGCCAGGAAGTCGCCGACATAGCCGGCGTCCTGATAATCGTGCAACCGCTCGACCCCCGCGGCGATGATGGTGTCGGCTTCGGCGCCGAGCTCGCGCGCGGCCCCGTCATCGCGCGCGACAGCGGGCGTTACGCCCGAACGCGCGGCCTCGAATCCGGCGCCGAAGGCGGCGAGGCTGCTGTTGACGCCGACCTGGCCGCGCCGGATCGCCGCCTCGAAGGCCGTGCGCGGAAAGGGAAGGACGCCGGAACCCGCGAGCGCGCCGAACAGCACCGCGCTCAGCGCACTGCCGGTGGCGTCTGCCAGCGCCTCCATATCGAAAGCCACGAGCGCGCGCGCGGCGTCGCGGCAGGCCGCCAGCAGCGCCGGCGCGTCGGCGCGGCCATCGGCGAGCGCGATCTTCTCGGTCATGGCGAAGACGCGATGGGTGGACGCGATCAGCAATGTCTTGTCCGGCGTGACGAAGCCGCGCTCGACCGCGCGCGCACCCTCCATCAGCTCGGACGCCAGCACCACGTCGACGTCGCCCGGGACCGGCATCAAGGCCAGCACCGGGTCGCGACCCGCCGCCTGCGCTGCGGGCTTGGGGAACAGCTCGAGATAATAGACTGTCGCGCCGGTGCGCTGGGCGACCCCGGGCACCGACGTTGCCTGCGCGAGATAGCCGCCGTGGTTGGCGAGATCGACGATCCAGTCCGCCAGCACGCCGCCGCCTTCGCCGCCGAGCGCAACCACGGCGATCGTGATCGGTCGCACCTTGGCGGATTGCCCGTCCATCGTCGCGGTCAGGTTGCCGCCCCGGAACCGGACGCCCGGTTCGCCGCGGAAAGCGCGTTCGACGCCATAAGCTCCTGGCGGGCGTCGATGCGCTGCTGCAGCCAGCCGATCACGGCGCTGCGCACTTGATGCTTGAGCCGATCCCAGGGCGTGGGGTTGGCGATGATGGAGGCGCGGTAGAATGAGGGGCACAGCACCGCGGCGTGCGCGACCTCGCCGCACAGGCCGCAGCCGACGCAGGAATTGATCACTTTGGTAACCGGCTCGCGCCGCAGCGGATCGGGGTTGGGCGCGAGCGTGAGCGAGGGGCAGCCGGAGAGCCGGATGCAGGAGTGATCGCCGGTGCAGGTGTCGGGGTCGACGCCGAAGCGTTCGCGCACCACGCGCTTGCCGCCTTCGAGGCGCTGGCGCATGAGCGGCCGCACCCGCCGCTGCTTGTTCAGCATGCATTCGGACTGGGCGATGATGACCTTGGGTCCCTTGACCGCTGTGGTGAGCGCGTCGCGCAGCGTGTCGCGCATCTTCGCCACGTCATAGGTGCGCGTGAGCGTGCGCACCCACTTGACGCCGACGCCGCGCACCGCCTTCTCGATCGGGTTCCTGGTCGCGCGCAGGCTGTTGACGGCGGCGGAGGAGAGCACGTCCTGCCCGCCGGTCGCGGCCGCATAGCCGTTGTCGACCACGATCAGCACGTTGTCGCTCTTGTTGAAGACGGCATTGCCGACGCTCGAGGCGAGGCCGTTGTGCCAGAAGCCGCCGTCGCCGACGAGCGCAATGGCGCGTTTGCCGCCGGCGGCATTGAGCGCCGCGGCGCCGGCGCCGCCGAGGCCATAGCCCATGGTGGTGTTGCCGAGATTGAACGGCGGCAGGATCGAGAACAGGTGGCAGCCGATGTCGCAGCTCACGTGGTGCGCGCCGAGCTCGCGCTCGACCAGCTTCATGGCGGCGAAGATCGGCCGTTCCGGGCAGCCGGTGCAGAACGACGGCGGGCGGCCATGCACCTTGCCCGCCACTGCCTGCTGCGCCTTCGCGAGCCGGTCGTCCGGCTGCGGCGTCGCCGCGGGGGCGCGCGCCTCGGGAAGCAGGTCCGGCCGATAGGCCGCGACGAACTTGCGCAAGCCCGCCTTCATCACGCCGCCGGTATATTCGCCGGCCATCGGCAGCATGCCCTTGCCCTCGACCCGGGTCTGGATATCGGCGCGCCGCAGGATGGTGTTGACGGCCTGCTCGATGAATTCCGGCTGGCCCTCCTCGACGATCAGGATCGCCTTCTTGCCGGCGCAGAAGCGCACGAACTCGGCGTCGATCAGCGGATAGGTGACGTTGAGCACATAGAGCGGGATGCGGCTTGCGCCGAACACGTCGGCAAGCCCGAGCACTTCGAGCGCCCGCAGCGCGGTGTTGTACATGCCGCCCTGCATCACGATGCCGATGTCGCCGGCGTCGCCGTCGAAGAATTCGTTGAGCTTGTGCTGCTCGATGAAGCGCACGGCGGCCGGCCAGCGCTTCTCGACCTTCTCGCGCTCATGCAGGTAGCTCGCCGGTGGCAGTACGATGCGGTTGGGGTCGCGGGTGGGATGGTCGAGCGCGTCCTTGAGCGTGAAGGCCGGGCGCGCATTGTCGCGCGCGGTGAAGCTGCCGTAGACGTGGCAGGCGCGGATGCGCAGCTCCAGCATCACCGGAGTGTTGGACGCCTCCGACAGCTCGAAGCCCTTCTCCACCGCCTGCACGATCGACGGCAGGTTGGGGCGCGGGTCGAGGAGCCACATCTGCGACTTCATGGCGAAGGCGTGGCTGCGCTCCTGCATGATCGAGGAGCCCTCGCCGTAATCCTCGCCCACGATGATGAGCGCGCCGCCGGTCACCCCGCCGGAGGCGAGGTTGGCGAGCGCGTCGGAGGCGACGTTGGTGCCCACCGTCGACTTGAAGGTGGCGGCGCCGCGCAGCGGATAGTTGATCGAGGCGGCGAGGGTGGCGGCGGCGGCGGCCTCGTTGGCGCTCGCCTCGAACCGGATGCCGAGATCGCGCAGCACGTCATCGGCATCGGCCAGCACGTCGACCAGATGCGAGATCGGCGCGCCCTGATAGCCGGAGACGTAGGACACGCC
>DASSJW010000571.1:0-2867 GCA_035690995.1 Xanthobacteraceae bacterium | reverse complement strand
GCTTGCACCAGGAGCCACAGCCGGACGCGCGCGTGCCGGCTGGCACCGGGTTCGCTGCCGTGGGGACAGGTCGTGCTTGCTTCACTCCGCCGCCTCCGGACGCATGCCGTAACCATAGGAACCCATATACGCATAGCTGCCGTAATGTCCGTAGAAGCGCGCCCGGCGGAGGTCCACGCCGGTCAGTACGACTCCGAGAATCCGGTCGTAGACTGGAGCAAGAAGGTCTAGCGAGCGAGCAAACACGTCCCGCGGGGTACGATCCCATCCGACCGCAAGAACGATGGAGTCGGCGTGCTCGGCGATGGCCTGGCCATCGGCCAAGGGCATCAGTGGAGGAGAGTCGACGACGATCATGTCATAGTGCTGACGAAGCGCGTCAAATATCGCGCCGAGCCCGCCGGAAAACACAAACTCACTTACGTCGGCGGTGTTCTTTGTAAGAGGGCATGGCAGGATCGAAAGGCTCGTGACCTGCTCCACGAGAACGGCCTGATGCAAGGGCGCCCGGCCGGTCGCGACGTCCAAAAGTCCCAGCGGAGCCCGTGGACAAAGCGAGCGCGTCATTTCCGGATTGCGCAAATCACATTCGACCAACACCGTCCTGGCGCCGATCACGGCGAGCGAGAGGGCGAGATTTGCGGCCAAGGTGGTCTTGCCCTCTCCGCCCAGGGCGGACGTGACCATCACTATCTGGCCAGTCTTGGACCTGGTGGCGCGCTGTAGCGCAAGGCGGATCGCCCGAACTGCCTCGGCAAACATCGAGGTGGGTTCCTCGATTGCATAGCGCATGAGCGCCGGTTGCAGCGCCGGCGGCAGCAGCCGCGCCGTCCTCGGATCGTACCTTTCGAGTTCCGCGCGTCCGCGCTTGGCCAATCGGGCAAGCTCACGCGAGCCGACCAATGGGATCGCAGCCAACCCGGGAAGCTCCGAAATCGCTGTGGCCTGTTCGAGCGTCTTGATGCGGCGATCGAAGTAGTCGACGGCCAGCGCAAAGACGCTTCCCAGACTGGGGCCCAGCAGGAGGGCAAGCCCGAGCAAGAGCGAAATCTTCGGAAATGAGGGGCGGATCGGAGCTTCGGCCTTGGTGACGATCCGCGCCTCGGGCATTTCCAAGCTTTCCCGCGCGCTGGCTTCCTTGTAGCGGGCGAGGAACGACTCGTAGAGCGTGCGGTTCGCTTCGGCTTCCCGCTGCAACTCGCGCAGGCGTATCTGGGCCTGGCCGGAATCGGTGGACACGCCCTGAAGTTCATCCAGGCTCCGCTGCAACGACGCCTCGCGAGCGGCCGCGACCTCATAGGTGTGGCGTCTGCTTTGCAGGATGCGCTGAACCTCTTCATTGATGAGGCGCTGGGTATCGTGAAGCTGCGCCCGTACCGTCGCCATGGCCGGATGGCGGGCACCATACTTGCTCGCGAGGTCAGCTCCGTTCTTGGCAAGATCGGCATACTGGGCGCGCAGGCGCACGATCGTGTCGGACGACAGAGCCTCGGCCACCGACCCGGGATCGCGGCCGCTGTCGGCGATGCGCTGAACCTGATCGTATTTGGCGTAGGCCTCGGCGGTCTGGACCCGCGCCTCGATGAGCTTGTTATTGAGGTCGGTGATCTGCTGGTCGTTGACCGTCACGCCCTGAGAGGCGATGAGATTGTTGCCTGCCCGGAAGTCCTCGACGGCCTTGTCGGTGGCGAGGACACGCGCCTTGAGCGCCTCGATCTGCTGATTGAGCCAGTCGGCGGCCGCCTTCGTCGCGTCGTATTTGGAACGGACCTGCTCGAGAAAATACGCCTCTGCGACCGCATTCGCGATGGCGGCAGCTTTTGCGGGCTCGTGCGAGCTCGCATTGATATCGATGAGAAAGGTCGTGCGCTGGCGCACCACCTTCAGCCGCTTCTGAAGGCGTTCCACCGCCTTCGCCTTGCCGATCTCTTCGGGGCTTGCGCCCGGTGCGGATTCGCTCGACGCGAACAACGCCTTGATCGTATCGACTATTCCGGGTGGGGGCGCAAATTCCGGATCATCGGCGAGCTTGAGGCGCTCCACCACGAGCTGAAGCAAGGAGACCGATTGAATCAGCAACGCCTGGCTCTCAGTTATGGCGTCGTCGCTACCGAAACTTGAAGACACGGCTTGATTATTCGTATCGATCACGTTGGTGCGACGCGGGTCGATCAGGACGGTGGACGTCGCGGTATAGACAGGGCCGACCACTGAAACGAACACGAGCGAGAGCGCGACCACGATAATCGAGGTCAAGACGATGATTCGCGAGCGGCGCCGAAGAATGCGCACGATCTCACGCAAATCGATGGCACGAGAGGCGGGCTCGTGCGACGGCGCACCATTTGCGACGGCCAGCACCGCTGTCGAGGACTGGCTAGAACTGGGTCGTGACATAGATACCGACCTCGTGCTTGTCGTAGCTGAAGAACGGAATGTTGCTTTCCCGCTGAATATATTTGTGCCGGAACGCCACCGAACTGAATCGGTTGAAGAGATATCTTATCTCGCCGAATGTCGCGTAGACGTTGTCCCTTCGCGGCTGATTGAGGAACTTGTCGTTCTCGTAAGTGCCCCAGACCGAGAGGATGACATTGCGGCGAAATTCATAATCGAAGCCGAGTTGAACCGCGTCGGCGCGAATACCGGTGGCGTCGGTTTCCGACGCCTGGGTGACGATCTGTTCGGCTTTGAATTTGACGTCGATCAACCGCGTAGGACTCCAAGTGATTAGTGCCCGGTATTCGAGGCCTTCATTCGTCCCGATGCTGGCGGCATCGAACCGTTGGCGCGCGTATCCGATGCCGATCTCACCAGTGATCAGGTGAGTGAACTCGACGTTGAACCCGCCCAGCAGGCGATAACCA
>DASSJW010000570.1:0-4621 GCA_035690995.1 Xanthobacteraceae bacterium | reverse complement strand
AGACCTTGCCGAGTTACAAATACGAATCCTGGTTCGGCGTGCTCGCGCCGGCCGGGACGCCGCAGCCGATCCTGACCAAGGTCAGCGAGGACATCGCGAAAGTGCTCCAAATGCCTGACGTCAGGGAGAAGCTTTTGGCGCAAGGCTCGATTCCCGCGCCTACGACGCCGGCCGAGTTCGATGCCATCAACAAGGCCGACACCGAGCGTTACGGCAAGATTCTCAAGGACGCCGGCATCACGCCGCAATAACGCGGATTCGATACTCGCATCCTGAGCGCGCGCGCCGGGCCGCAGCCGAGCGAGCGTCACCGTCGGCGGTATCGGGCGGCGCGCAGCATACAGCGATGAGGCGGTGAGCGTGGCGCGCCTGCCGCCTCGCCGTCCTCTGCCGCTCCGCCGGTCGGCGCAGCCAATTCCAGCCCACACACGTTGTTTGATCGCTCGGATTGGTGGGCAGTGACCCACGCCGGCTTCGTCCGCCGTCGAGTCGCTAGAAGCGTCCCGGCAACGGGGATAGCATGGATCAAAACAACGAACGCTCGGGAGAACGCCATGACTTTCTGCGCTTGCAGTTCGTGCGCTCCATCGTCCGCGGTCTCGCGGCGTCAATTCCTCTGCACCACCGCCGCGAGCGCCGTCGCCGCCGCGAGCGTCGCCGGCACGATCGCCGGACCTGCGCAGGCGCAGCAGCCGAGCGGGGCGGCCGCCGCGGGGCGGGCGATCCTGATCAAAGGCGGCTGCGTGCTCACGCTCGATCGGGCGCTCGGCGACTTCGAGCAAGCCGACGTGCTGGTGGAGGGCGGCAAGATTTCCGCCGTGCGTCCGAACATCAGTGCGCCCAATGCCGAGGTCATCGACGCCACGCGCATGATCGTGATGCCTGGGTTCGTCGATACCCATCGCCATATGTGGCAGGGCATCCTGCGCAACGTCCTCCCCGACGGCTCGCTCGAGGATTACCGCAACGTCGTGCAGCGGACGTTCGGCGCGAAATATACGCCCGACGACGTCTATGCCGGCGATCTGTTCAGCGCGCTCGGCGCCATCGACAGCGGCGTGACCTGCATTCTCGACTGGTCGCACATCCATAACACGCCGGAGCACAGCGACGCGGCGGTGAAGGGCTTGGCGGAGTCCGGCGTACGCGCGATCTTCGCCTATGGCAATCCGCAGAACGAAAACGGGCGCTATTGGGAAATGCAGGGGCACAAATATCCCGAGGACATCGCGCGCCTGCGCAAGCAGTATTTCTCGAGCGACGACCAACTGCTCACGCTCTATATGGCGGCGCCGTCGGCGTCCCCGGAGCTGATCTTGGGAGCGTTCAAGGCCGCTCGCGACGTCGGCGCACGGATCACCATCCATGCCGGCGTCGGTGAATTCGGGCGCAATGCCTTGCTCGAGAAGCTCAACGCGGAAAAGGCGCTTAAATCGGACACGACCTATATCCACTGCTGCACGCTCAATGATACCGAGTGGAAGCTGATCAGGGATACCGGGGGAACCGTCTCCATCGCCAGCTATGTCGAGACATTGATGGGCCACGGCAATCCGCCGATCCAGAAGGCGATCGATACCGGCATTCGCCCATCGCTCAGCGTCGATGTGGAAACCTCGGTGCCCAACGATTTCTTTCAGCAGATGCGAACCGTGTTCTCGCTGCAGAAGAACGAGGTGTGGGCGCGGCGGCTCGCCGGCGACAAGAACCCGCCCAAGTTCCTCACGGTGCGCGAGGTGCTCGAATTCGCCACCATCGAAGGCGCCCGCGCCAACGGGCTCGAGCGCAAGATCGGGACGCTCTCGCCGGGCAAGGACGCGGACGTTATCTTGTTGCGCACCGACCGGCTCAACGTCATGCCGATGAACAATGCGGTTGGCGCGGTGGTCACCAGCATGGGCCCGCAGAACGTCGATACCGTTCTGATCGCCGGCAAGGTGATGAAGCGCAACGGCCAATTGGTCGGCGTCGACTTCGAGCGTCTCACGCGCCTTGGCGACCAGGCGCGCGACCGGCTCTATGCCAATGCCAACGTGAAGAACGTGCGCCTCTAGCGGTCGTCGCGTCCGAAGGACCTGCTCTTCAGGGCTCTTGCCAGTCGGCGAGCGCGGGACGCGGACTGTCCTGATCCCCCGCTGGATCGGCGCCCGACCGGGTGCTATTTCCCGTCGAGAAAGGGATGCCTGTGATGCGGGCCATGGTGCTCGAGAGGCCGCGAGCGCCGCTGCTCATGCGGGAGCGACCGACGCCTGCGCCCGCGGCTGGAGACATATTGGTCGAGATCGCAGCCTGCGGCGTCTGCCGCACCGATCTGCATGTGGTGGATGGCGAGCTTCCGAATCCGAAACTTCCGCTCGTTCCCGGTCATGAGATCGTTGGGCGGGTTGCCGCTCTGGGGGCGAGCGTAGCCGGGTTTGCGATCGGCGAGCGCATCGGCGTGCCGTGGCTCGCCTATACCTGCGGCGTCTGTTCGTACTGTCGGGCGGGCCACGAAAACCTGTGCGACCGGCCGCTGTTCACCGGATATACGCGTGACGGCGGCTATGCCACGCATGCGCTTGCCGACGCACGCTATTGTTTTCCGCTATCGGAACGCAGAGATGATGCGGAAGTTGCGCCGTTTCTCTGCGCCGGTCTCATCGGCTGGCGCAGCTACCGCATGGCAGGCGCACCGCCGCCCACGCGCGGCGCTAGCGCCGAGGGGGCAGGCCTGAAGGCTCTCGGCCTTTACGGTTTCGGCGCGGCCGCGCACATCCTTGCCCAGATCGCGGTCTGGCAGGGCCGGCGCGTCTATGCGTTTAGCCGCGGCGGCGACACCGCCGCGCAAGCATTCGCGAAATCGCTGGGGGCGGTGTGGGCTGGAGGCTCGGACGAACTGCCGCCTGAACCGCTCGACGCCGCCATTATCTTTGCTCCGGTCGGCGCGCTCGTTCCGCTGGCGCTCAAGGCGGTGAAGAAGGGAGGACGTGTCGTCTGCGGCGGCATCCACATGTCGGACATTCCAAGCTTTCCCTATCGCCTGCTTTGGGAGGAACGGCATGTCGTTTCGGTCGCCAATCTCACGCGCGCGGACGCGCGGGAATTCCTGGACATCGTACCGCAGGCGGGCGTGAAGACCGAAGTCACGCGCTATCCGCTTGCAGCGGCCAATGACGCGCTGGCCGATCTGCGCGAAGGCCGCCTGCAGGGCGCGGCCGTGTTGATTCCATGATGTCGCCACCGGAAGCGCGACCGGCCCGCGCCGCCGTTACTTCGAGGCCGGCGCCGGCTCCGCGTGTCCAATTACGCGTTTGATCGAGGGAAAGCGAAGCCGCAGCGCGCGTTCCACCTCGTCGACCCGGTCGTGCACGTTGGCCACGCTCAGCACTGGGTCGACGACACAATGGAAATTGACAATCTCGCCGCCGTCCGCTTCGCGCACCCGCACATCATGGATCGCCCGAACAAAAGCATGCCTGGCGGCAATCTCGGACAGGGCATTGCGAACCGCGCTCACCCGTTCGGACGGCGCCTCACGCCCGGGCTCATCATAGGGTTGCAGAGGCTCGATGTGAGTGTCGACTTCCACATCCGGCCCGAGTTCCTCGCGTATCGCGTCTTCGAGCCCGCTTGCAATATCGTGCGCGGCGCCCAGCGAAAGCGAACCGTCGACTTCGAGATCGAGGGAGATGGCAAGCCGCCCTTCGATCGAATGCACCGTGACGTGGTGCACCGCAAGCGCCCGGTTTCGCGCTATGACCATGACCCGCTCGAGCGCAGTCTCATCATCGAGCGCGCGCGGCTCGGTGGTCAGCGTCACCTCGGCCGCCGAGCGCTCGGCGCGTACGGTTTCGACGATCCGGTTCTTGAGCGCGGCGACACGGTCGAGCGGCAGCGTACGGCTGACTGCAACGAGGAGATCGACGAACAGCACTTCGCCGACCTGGCGCGCGCGCAATCGCTCGACCTCGACGACACCGGGAATGCGGCTCACCGCCGCGGCGACGCGGCTCGCCACTCCGGCCGGAGCGGTGTCTGTCAACGTATCGACGGTGCGTCGGCCGAGCCGCCAGCCGGCAATGCAGATCACGATGGATACGACGATCGCCGCCACCGAGTCGGCCCAGGCATATCCGAGCGTAATGCCGAGGAGCCCGACCACCACCGCCAGCGACGACCACATGTCGGAATAGAAATGCAGCGCGTCCGCTTCCAGCGCCTCGCTCGAAGTCTGTTCGGCTGTTCGGTAGAGCACCCGCGCTCGAAAAAAGTCGACGATAATGGAAAGTAGCATCACGGCGAATGCCCAGGACGTCGCCTCGACGTGCGGCGGCTCGGCGCTCATGAGTCGTTTCGCGGCCTCCCAGATGACCACGCCGGCCAGTCCGAACAGCAGCGCCGTCTCCGCGAGCGCGGAAACGCTCTCGACCTTGCCGTGGCCGTAATGATGTTCCTCATCGGCAGGCTTGCCGGAAGCACGCACCGCGAAATAGGTCATCACGGTTGCACCCAGATCGATCAGGGAATGGGCCGCTTCCGACAGGATTGCGAGGGAACCGCTCATCACGCCGACGACCGCCTTCGCGACCGTCAGGCCCGCGGATGCGGCGATCGAGGAAAGCGCCACCTTTTGTTTGACGTC
>DASSJW010000569.1:0-4154 GCA_035690995.1 Xanthobacteraceae bacterium | reverse complement strand
ATGAATTCCTGTGCCGCGGCGGTGAGAATGCAGCGCACGGCAAGCCCGCGCTCCTTCAGCCGGCGGATGAGATCAAGCGATTTGTAGGCGGCGATGCCGCCGCTGATGATCAGCAGGATGCGTTTCGCGCCTGGGGCCGGGACGGGTCTTGGCTGTGTCCATTCCGCTGCCGCCGGCGCGGCGCCTGGACGCACCGTGCTCTCGTCCTGGCGCTCGAGGGCCGCCGCGGCACCCAGGATGGTTCGCGCCTCGTCCTCCATGGAGCGGCCGTTGCGCGCCGCCCGCAACCGCAGCCGCTGCTTCAGGTCCTCGTCGAGTTGGCGGATGGTGATGCTGGCCATGGGGGTGCTGCCGCTGCCTTCTCAAGCCTAACTGATGATTGCAGTGCAATCAATGCAGTCGCGCGGCGGCCACGAGACACGGTTCCCGCAGCCCTTATCGCAGCAGATAAACCAGCCATCCCAAGAGTGCCACGATCATCCACAGCGCCACCGTGGTCCAGCGGGTGCGCCGCGCTTCCGCCCGGCCGATCGCCTCAACCGTTTCCGGCGCCAGTACCAGCCCGTCGCGGGTGATGGCATCGAGTTGCTCGACGAGCACGGCGCCGCGGGCGAGCAATTTCGGGGCATCGGCAAGAAAGCGGCCGACCTCCATCACGCCTTCCGCGGCATCTTCCAGGCGCCCGGCGGGGCCTAGATTCCGCTCGATCCACTCTCTCACCACCGGCTCAGCAACGGTCCACATGTCGAGCTTGGGATCGAGCGAACGGGCCACGCCCTCGACCACGACCATCGTTTTCTGCAGCAGCAGAAGCTCGGGGCGGGTGCGCATGTCGAACATGCCGGTGACCTCGAACAGCAGCATGAACAGCTTCGCCATCGAGATCTCTTCGGCGACGCGGTTGTGGATCGGCTCACCGATCGCGCGGATCGCCTGCGCAAAGCTCGCGATCGAATGATGCGGCGGCACATAGCCGGCTTCGAAATGTACCTCGGCCGTGCGGCGGTAGTCGCGGGTGATAAAGCCGAGCAAAATCTCGGCAAGAAAACGCCGCTCCTTCACCCCGAGTCGACCCATGATGCCGAAGTCGACCGCTACCAGCTCGCCCGCGTCGTCGACGAACAGGTTGCCGGGATGCATGTCGGCGTGAAAGAAGCCGTCGCGCAGCGCATGGCGCAGGAAGGTCTGGATCACCGCCCGCGCAAGGCGCTTGAGATCTAAACCCCCCGCTTCGAGCAGAGCGCGGTCAGAGAGCGGCGTCGCATCGATCCATTCGAGCGTGAGCACATCGCGCGCGGTGCGGTCCCAATCCACGGCAGGGACGCGAAAGTCGGGATCGTTGCAGGTGTTCTCCGCCATCTCCGAGAGCGCCGCCGCCTCGAAGCGCAGATCCATCTCGAGCGCGACCGAGCGCCGGAGCGTCTCGACCACCTCGACGAGCCGCAGCCGCCGCGCCTCCGCCGATATCCTCTCGGCATTGCGGGCGACAAAGGAAAAGGCATCGAGGTCGATCTTGAAACGTCGCTCGACCTCCGGCCGCAGCACCTTCACCGCAACGGCGCGAAGGCCGTCGGCGGTAACGACATCCGCTCGATGCACCTGTGCGATTGAAGCGGCGGCCACCGGCGCACCGAACGATGCGAACAGGACGCTGATCGGCTGACCCAATGCCTCGGCGACGGTGCGCTCGGCCTCGGCCTGCGGGAAAGGCGGCATCTTGTCCTGCAGGGCTTCGAGGTCGCGCGCCAATTGCACGCCGACCACGTCCGGCCGCGTCGCCAGGAACTGGCCGAGCTTGACGTAGGAGGGGCCGAGCCGGGTGAGCGCGGTGGCAAGACGGTTTGCAGACACGCGGCTGGCCGGACGCTCGATCAGCCGCGCCACGCGCAAGGCCGCGCGTGCCGGCAGCGGCAACCGCGTCGGCTCGACGAGACCGAACACGCCTTCGCGCGCAAACACGAAACCGGCGTGACCGAGGCGGTGGAGGTGAGCCAATCCCGCGATCACAACCGCCAGCCCGAATGCAGTGCGACGATGCCTCCGGTCATGCGTCGGAACGACACCCGCGCGAAGCCAGCCCTCCGCATCATCTCGGAAAATCCCTCGGGAGGTGGGAAGCGGCGGATCGACTCCACGAGATAGCGGTACGCCTCCGCGTCGTTGGCGACAGCGCGCCCGAGCACCGGGATCACATTGAACGAGTAGAAATCGTAGAGCGCGTCGAGCCCGGGCACATCCACAGTGGAGAATTCAAGACACAAGAAGCGCCCGCCGATCCGCAACACCCGATGTGCTTCCCGCAGCGCCGCTTCGATACGCGGCACGTTGCGGATACCGAAAGCGATGGTGACGGCATCGAAGCTGCGATCCGGAAACGCCAGGGTCTCGGCGTTGCCTTCGACGAAGGTGATGGCATCGTCGAGCCCGCGCTCCGCGGCCCGCGCCCGGCCCACCTCGAGCATGTCTGGGTTGATGTCGACCACGGTTGCATGCAGGTCCGCGCCAGCAGCCTCAATCGCCCGAAAGGCGACGTCGCCGGTGCCGCCGGCCAAGTCGAGCAGGGCGAAACGCGGCGCGCTGGCGATGGCCGGGTCACCGGACGAACTGCGGGCCTTGGGCGGATTGACGGCGGTAACGAGCACATCCTTCCAGGCCCGGTGCAACCCGCCCGACATCAGGTCGTTCATGAGGTCGTAGCGCCGCGCGACGCTGTGAAAAACGTCGTCAACCCGCGCCTGTTTGTCTTCAAGCGCCACCTGCTGGAAGCCGAAATGGGTGCTTTCACCGGTTTGCGGCATGGCAAATAATCCTTTTGCGGCAGGACCATAGCGCGACGGCCGCAAGGACGCTATGTCTCGTGCGGGAGCTCGTTGCGATGCCCGAATTGCCTGAAGTCGAAACGGTCCGCCGCGGGCTGCAGCCGGTGATGGAGGGCGCGCGCTTTACCAAGGTCGAGGCGCATCGCGGCGACCTGCGCTGGCCGCTGTCCAGAGACTTCGTCGCCCGCCTGGAGGGCAAGACGGTCGAGGGACTGGGCCGACGCGCCAAATATCTCCTCGTCGATCTTTCGTCCGGCGAAGTCCTGCTGATGCATCTCGGCATGTCCGGCTCGTTTCGTGTGGCGCAGGCGGGACGCGGGGACCGCACGCCCGGCGGCTATTACCATGACCGGTCCGAACGCGCCGCGCACGATCACGTGGTGTTCCACATGTCCTCGGGCGCTCGCATCTCCTTCAACGATCCGCGCCGCTTCGGCATGATGAAGCTGGTCCCCCGCGCCGAGCTCGATCAGGAGCCGCTGTTGCGCGCGCTCGGTCCCGAGCCGTTGGGGAACGCGTTCGACGCGGCGATGCTGGCTCGCGCATGTAAGGGAAAGAAGACCTCGCTCAAGGCGGCGCTCTCGGATCAGAAGATCGTGGCCGGCCTCGGCAACATCTATGTCTGCGAGGCGCTCCACCGTGCGCGGCTCTCGCCCAAGCGGCGGGCGTCGACGATCGCGACCAAATCCGGCGCGCCGACCGAGCGCGCGCAAACACTCGTCGATGCCATCAAAGCGGTGCTCAAGGACGCAATCGCGGCTGGGGGCTCGTCGCTGCGCGACCACCGCCGCACCGACGGCGAACTGGGTGATTTCCAGCACAATTTCCGCGTCTACGATCGCGAGGGGAAGCCATGCCCGACGCCGGGGTGCCGCGGCACCATCAAGCGCATGGTGCAGACGGGCAGATCGACGTTCTTCTGCCCGGTATGCCAGAAGTAGCCCGCCGTTCTATTCTTTTGCCGGCAGCGTTTTCCCGAGCCATTGCGCAATCACCGCTGCGATCTCCTTGTTGTTCTTCTCGTTCATCATCACGTGGCTGTTGCCCTTGATACCGAGGTCCGCGAGCCGCATGAACGTCGGCTGTGCGCCGGCCTGCCGCAGGTACTTCACGGTGCAGTGGTCATACGGCGCGTGATACGACGCCTCCGACATGACCACCAGGATCGGCATTTTCAGATTGGACAGCTTGCGCGCGGGCTCGCGCTGGAGATGGCATTTCACGAGGTCGGGCCCGTCCGCCTGTTCCTGCTGCACGACTGCGAGGTCTTTCGCATCGGCGATCGCGGGGGAATAGGTCAGCGGGACCGCGCTGAGGCCATAGGGAAGCGCCAGC